>JAFZKQ010000031.1 GCA_017553575.1 Paludibacteraceae bacterium | reverse complement strand
TTGGCTTTCATGCAGAGGTAGGTCACGCATGTAGTTTGCCTGAAAAGCTTTGACTTTCAGCAATACTTGTGTGGCGGATGGACCATAAGGATCATTTATCACACCATAGCAATCCCTAAAAAAAATTTCTGCCGTAAAATCTTCTGGCATGATGAAAGTTTCTTCCATGGTTGAAAGTTCGACTATTCTGTCAAGACAGAAACGTCTTACCTCGCCAGTATTTACTACATTTGCAATCACATACCAACGTTGATGCCATAGCCTTAGCAGATAAGGCTCGATAATGAGTAAAGAATCCTTGTTCTCATAGTAATCGTGGCTTATTATGCGGAGCCGCTTGTTTTGCTTCATGGCTTCTATTACTTCATTCATATACCTAAGTCCTGACGGAATCTGCTCCAACATGATACGTTTGTGAAGAGACTTGTTATCAATTAAAGCGTTGCTTACGCTGTTAATGTCAAAGAGCCATCTTTCCATGCTACCGTTTTGTAACTCTTCAGGATTCTCCAGATAATATCTGTATTCGCCCTTACCTTCATTAGCTACAATTACGCCGAAAGTATCAAAGATAACATCAATCCATTTATGAAGGGTTCGCTTGGAAAGGTCGATGCCACCACTAAACTTCTCATTGCGAACCCACTTGTCATTGAGTTCATAATAAGAAATTTTGCCAGCTTTGTGTATCGTATCAACAAGCCAAACTATCTTATTTGTTTGATTCATAGGAGTAATTTGTTGAATTACGGATGCAAAGTCACTAAAAACCTGTGCAATGTCAAGGCATAACTTAGTTAAATCTTTTGAAACACTTACGAAAACCAACATTTTACATCTTACTGACATCCTAAATTACTCATTTTATTTCAATAAAATGCATACCACTTGTCTCATCTGTTCAAAATGAAAAATGCAAGTTCAAACCGAAATTCAAACTTGCATAAATATTCAGAATCTTATGTCGGGGACAACTGCGATGTAATTGCCGATGTAGTAAATGTTAAAATATTATATATCAGCATGTTATTTTAAAATGAACGAAATTTGAGCCAAGACCGAAACGAAGGTTAAAACTCTGTTTAACAATGCGTTACGTGAAATTGATGCTATATCCTTCAAAATCCGCAACTTCTGACCTGTTAACATATTTTTAATTTTCTGCAATTTGTTAAGTGTTGATAATTAGTGGTTTAAGTAATTAAATGCTGTTGTTATATACGAAAATCTCATTTGCCCACGCAGAATCTACTTTCCGATGCAGAAATGGGCGAAGATGTTTCCTAGCACTTCGTCTGTGTTGATTGAACAACCTTTTCCAATCCTCCTAATCAATTGGAAATTTGCTTCCTCCCCTTTTAATCCCAGGATAGTAGCACCATGTGAGAAAGGCAGGGATGAGAGACGAGATGCACTGTAGCCATTTGAAATCTGTTATGCAAGCCCAGCCTCCTGCCAAAGCTCGAAGACTGTAAAGCACTATGATAACGTAAATGGCGGTGCGGGTCAAGGGGAGTCGTCTGATGTCTCCTGTGGCTGAGAGTGCATAGCATCCTGCTATGACGAAGGCCAGAGCGATACAAATGGTCAGGGCATAAAGCATCCAAACGTGTCCAAACACCATGTTGTGCATCAGTTCTTTGATGCCGTAAGCGTCGAATGCTTCATCTAAAACAAACAGACAGCCGATATGTCCTATGGCTAAGATAAAGTGCAGAATGGCTCCGAGTCGTAATCTTTTCATTGTTTAGCGTCAATTTGATGAATTTAACAAATTGATTCTTCGGGAGTGTTCCCCTTATTTTCCTATGCAGAAAGTAATTTTTCTTTATAGGGAAGGGGATTCTTGTCCTCTACAACGTATGTATCCCCTCCCTAAACGTCGGATACTTCAATTCCGGCAACAACTCTTTCCTCATTCGACTCGTGTCACCATAGTAGGGCACCCTTCCGATGGTGATGAAATCCTGCGTTAGAGGTGCGCGACATCCTGTGAGCAACGACACCTTCTCGAATAGCCATGCGGCAGTACGGATCATCCATAGGGGCATCACCCACGGACGATGGGTCCGCCACTCCTTCGTCGCTTCATCCAAGAACTCCTTGAGCGTCTGAATACCCTCATCACCAAGATGATAGATGCCAGATGCAGTTGGTGAGAGAATGGCCGCTTTCGTTGCGGCCACATAGTCCTCCGTAGAGATTAGATGGATATAGTTCGGCTCTTTCCATATGCCCAACAGATAGTGACGAGAAAACCAATGCGCCGCATCAATCATCAGGATCCCTTTCCCATAGACCATTCCGCAACGTAAGATTACCTTCTCCAATCCTGTCTCTGCCATCAACAGCTTCTCCTCCTCCAAACGAGTCCTCGCATGTGCAGAATTGGGTGTTCCATCCAACCGTCCTGTCGCTGGATGTTCGGGTGTCGTGTCGCCCTCCACATGCGGAAAACTGAATAGTACCACCTTCTTCACACCCGCCGATTTTGCTGCTTGAAGAAGATTGGCGAAATATTGAACGTTGGTAGTCGGGAGAAACTTTTCGGGGTTCCCCATGAAAAGGATTCCTGCAAAATGAATCACCGTATCGACCCCTTTTAGGGAAGCTTCAAGGCTCTTCGCATTCCTCAGGTCCACCTGAAAAGGCTTCACCTTCTCACTGCTCAGCAAAGTTTCTGGCAAGGGTTTCTTATGCCAAAGAAGATGTAATTCAACCTCGTCGGAGAGAAGACCCTCCGCTAAAATGCTTCCTAAATTTCCTGCGGCTCCTGTTATCGCTACTACTTGGTTTCCCATACGTCAATATCTTATGTGTTTAAACAAATATAGGAAAAATAATGCGAATTGTGGGTGGATTTGGTGGATTTTCAAGGCGGGTTCGTGCCTGGAATGAGATTCTCCGATTTGGGTTGTGGATTAGAACAAAGAACCCTGAAAGTCTCACGAAAAACTCTCAGGGTTCATCTCCTTATGGACGGATATTATTCTCCTGTTGCTTAATTTCCATTGACATAATCAGCGAAGTAGAGGCATTTGGAGAGTGCCTGTTGGCGGAATGCGGTCTGGGTCAACTCGTTCAGACTTCTGAAGTAAGGCAATATCTCGCCATGTTGGTATTTGTTCCGGTCGCCTTCTTCGGTCGCTTTGGCCAAGGCAAAAAGGATTTTAGCCTTTAACTCAAGGTCGTTGCTGACTTTGTTTAAGGCCTCGGAGTAGTATTTGGTTGCTACGGTACCATACTCTCCGCTATAAGCGATTCTCCAACGGTAGTAGCCTTTGGAGCCGAAGTTGTAGTAGAAGTTGCCTAACAGGAAGCTGGCCTTGGCTGCCTTGTCTCCCGAACCTTCCGATTGCTTGAGGAGTTTGCTCAAATGGGAGAGGGCATCCTTGAAATTGATGTTTTCAAAAGAGACGTTGCCCATTATCTCTTGGATGTAGTCGTTGTAGAAGGTGCTCTCATCTTCCGATCCGTTGTAGATGATGTGTCCGATGGTGTAGCAGAATGCACATTTGGCATTTAGGTTTATGTCGGAACTTGTGACCAAGGAGTTGGCCTTTTCGATGTTTCCGTTGTAGAAATAAGACATTCCTAAGTGGTTGTTTAGCTCTTTGAGGTCGACTTCCCCGTCTTTCTCGAGCAACCACTTCTCAAACTTGCTCTTGCTGGACTTCTTCGCGAGGGCGATGATCTCTTCCCAGATTTGAGGGTCGATCTCTTCTCCACCTATGCCTGAGGTGAGCAGACGTTGTTTGCCTTTGGCGTTGATCTCACCGAGTCGACGTACCATCAACTCTGTAATGATAGGCTCGCTGAATCTGTTTTCGTGCTTTTCGAAGAGTTTGTTTGCCAACTCCTCCGAGAAGGTGGCAGGCTCAACAATGTCGATGATGGTGCTGAGAAGCTCCTTCTGACTCTTGAAGAGGTCGTTGCTGCCGTTCACCTTGCTCAAGTAACTCTTGGCCTTTCCGTAGTCTAAGCAGTAGGTGTGGAGGAATGCGGTGGCAAGGTTCCAGAAGTTCTTGTTTTGCGCATTTTGGGTTTGGCTTTCCGCAATTCGGATGGCCTCGTCGATGTTGTTCAAAAAGGTGCGTGCCGATTTTGGAGCCTCCCATCTATTGTATAGGTTGCTGGAGGTCTCGACCTCGTTGATGAAGCGGGCCATCAGAACTTTGGCCTGTGGTGCATTGGCATCGAACTTCACAATCTTGTCCAACTCGTTTATCGGATTGTTGAAGTTGTTGTAAGCCAATAAGAAGTAGGTGTTGCACGCTTCCTTTACGCTTTGCTTCTCTATCATGAAGGCTCTTTTGAGGCCCATTCCTTTGCTACAGAAGCGGAGCGAATTGTAGGCGGCGAATTTCAAGTCTTTGGACTCGTTGAATACTTTGAGGAAATCAAAAATGGCTTGGTCTTTGGGTGCGTTTACGGGTTCGCAGTTGCGGCATTTGTTCTGAAGTGCATCCAAGGCGCCTGCCTTTTGGCTCAAGGCGTAGTAGTAGATCTCCGGCTTGATCTTCAGAGACTCGACGTATTGGTCGAAATATTGGATGGCTTCCCGATAATGCTTTTTGTAATGGGCCAAACGTACGATTTGGTAGCCGTACCTCATTTTCAGTTGGTTGTCGGTTTGGCTCTTGTAGGCGTTGATGAGGCTTTCCAAGGTCTCATCGTATTTCAATTCATTCAATGGCTTCTCGTAGTAGCGGTACTCCCACAAATCGTAGGAATTCGTCTCCTTGGTGTCCATGTAGGGCTCCAGATATTTGGCGAAGGCCAGATAGGTCAAGCCGTCTTTTTTCGCTTTGCAGAATGACTTGTTTGCGAATTTGAGGTTGGGGTCTGTCGCTTTGCCTGATTGGATGAGTTGCTCCAAAGAGGTCTTGGACGATTTCGTGACTAGATAGTAGGCCTGTTCAGGCGAGATGCCGAAGTAGGAGGCCCAATCGTTGCAGTTTTGGTTGACCTTTATTGTCGCTTTCTCGTAAGAAAAGTTGTAAGTCCTCAAGAAGGGGAAGAACTCTTGTTCTTCGATGGTCTCTTGGTTGAATGCTTTGCTGGCGTAAAAGTCCTCTTCGTAGAAGTCTCCGCCGCAGGCAAGTGCGCTGCCGTAGCAGAAGAGGGAAAGTGATAGGATGGATAAAATATGTTTTTTCATGTCTGAATCAATTTAAATCGTTAATAGAAAAGCGTTTCAAGAATCCTTTGCTCAAGTGGTAGTAGACAATGTTGTACTCTTTGTTAACCTTGTCGTCCAAATATTTCTTGGCTTCCACCAAAAGTTCTGGAGTTATCTCCTCAACCTCGATGGTGAAGTCTTTGTTGATGTAGAGGTCGTTGAGGAAGCAATCTTCCAACACTTTGTATCGGTTGTCCGAGATTTTCTTGAAGCCTTCGTTGTCTAAGTCGGCCTTTGAGATTCCGTTCACCAGTTTGATCTTTCCTTGGTGGTTGGTCACGATTCCCCAAGAGAAGAGAGGCAACGCAAAATCCAAATCGAGCGGGTAGGACTGCAAATTGGCCGTGTAGTTCTTCAGAAGTTGCATGTCGAGGATGGAGTTGGAGTTCATGCCATCACGAGGGTCGGATGTCGCATAGCACATCAAATAACCCTTTTTCACAGGAGGCACGCCCATCACATCCTTGTCTTTCACTTGGTGCAGACGGATGGTGCTGCTGATCTCTTTCTCCATTCTTTCGCCTAATGCGGTCAGGAAGTTGAAGTAGTTTTCCTTGGTGGTCTGTGTCCAGTCGCAGTCGATTTGTACTTCGGAGAAGTTCTCTGCCTTCATGCCGGCGAATGCGATGGTGTTGATGAGGGAACTGACGTTGTAGACCAATTCGTTCATCTGGGCTGGGTCAAAGTTCATGAACACCTCGTTGGTGATGAATACGACAGGGACGAATTTCACGGAGTCGGCGTATAGAAGGTTGGTGTCTATCGGCACTAACTCGTCTGTCGGCATGATGACGCCGTCTTTCTTTATGACGTCGAAGAGGTGGAGGTATACCTTCTGGCATTCCAAATCTCGGGTGTACTCCCTTACTTCTTCATCCACGTTGTAGTTGGATTTCCAATGGTAAAAGCTGATGTTGTGCTTTTGTTTCCAATCTGTTTTTTGTGAACATGATGCGAGCCCGATTAGTAAGCCTATCATAATCAGTGCTCTTTTTAATAAAGTCAACCTATTCATATATAATTTAGTTTATAATTTCCGTGAGGCTTATAGCCTTTGCTAAGTGTCTGTTTTATATGGTTTAAAACACTTTTTGAGGCGTGGAATTTTCTCGTTTTGTCGCTCCGTGGCCCGAAAGGAATTCTCTTCAGATGCCTTCCGATTCCAGCCTATGACAATGAGCAAATTTACATAACTCTAAAATACAAAAAAACCGATTAATCCGGCCGCTGAAATCAAAATCATTGGATTAATTTTCAGGAAAAATGTGGCGACAAAAGTGGCAACGCACAGAATGACGCTAATGTTTCCCTCTCCGAGGCCTGCATCGCTGAAGTTCTCCTTCGTCATCATGATTAGGGCGGCGGAGAGAATCAGTCCTGCTATGACTGGTTTCAAGTCGTTCAATATGGCTTGGATGGTCGGGTCCCCTTTCCTTTTGAAGAGGAAGCGGATGACGAAATACATCATAATGATGGAAGGCAGGCATAGGCTGATGGTGGCGATGGTGGCCCCTAAGACGCCTCCGACGTTGAAGCCGACGTAGGTCGCCGTGTTGATGGAGATCGGTCCCGGTGTCATTTGGGAGATGGCCAACACGTCGGCGAAGGTCTGTGAATTCATCCAATGGAAGTTGTTCACCACTTCGTCTTGGATTAGGGAGATCATGGCATAACCACCTCCGAAGCCGAATATGCCTATTTTGAAAAATACGTAGGCGAGATATAGATAATCCATTTTAAATCCTCCTTAAGATTTGACCACCAAGGGCGGCGGCGATGATGATATAGATGGGTGACACGTGGCATAGCCAGATGAGCAGGGCCGCGATGATAGGGATGGAAATGGTCTTCCAAGTCAGGTTGGCGGATTTGATCATCTGGATGGCTGGTGCCAAGATGAGGGCTACGACGCATGGACGTATGCCCTTGAATATGCGTTCCACGATTTCGTTGTCTTTGAACTCTACGAAAAACGTGGCGATGAGCAGGATGATGAAGAAGGAGGGAATCCCAGCTCCCAACATGGCGGCTAAGGCTCCCGTTTTCCCCTTGATTTTATAGCCCACATAGAGAGCCGTGTTGATGGCAAAAACTCCGGGGAGGCTTTGCACGATGGTGATCATCTCCCAAAACTCCTTCTCTGAGATCCATTTTTTCTGTTCAACGATGGCTTGCTTCACCATGCTGAGCATGGCATAGCCTCCCCCTAACGTGAATGCCCCTATGTTTAGGAAAATCCTGAACAATTGTAAACATGTCATCATAGCTCTTTTCCCGATTTTTAGTGTTTTGCTTTTTGGTTTCCTAAATTCTTCGTTCAGTTCCAAATCATCAAAAACTTGATGCGCAAAAGTACGATTTTTTTCGATAGGAAGCGTTTTTTGTGTTATTTCCTCCAAAAAACAGCGAAAAAAAGGCTTTTTTATGTTTTATAATATATTTTAATATTTTGAGTTGCGAAAAATATTACTGAATTTTGCCACCGTTTAAGAGATGTTTCATTTTCCGACCTTTTTATAATACCAGAAATACCATGGAGGAGGCTCAAGAGAGTCTCCTTTTTTTCTTTTCTCCTGTGCTTGAACGGTTCGATTGTCAGTGCGGAATCAGAAAAATCGTTATCTTTGCGAAAAATGAATAGCATGGGCAAGGGTAAAGTGTTAATGGCGATGAGTGGTGGCATTGATAGCACCATGTCGGCGATTCTGTTGCAGGAGCAAGGCTATGACCTTGTGGGCGTGACTTATCGTACTTGGGACAGCATGAAAGAAAGCTGCATAGCCAAGGAGAAGGGCTGTTGTACGATTGATGCCATCATGGAGGCTAAACGAATGGCCCAAAGTCTCGGCTTTGAACACCATATCATCGATTTTAGGGAGCAGTTCCACGAATTAGTCATCCGTAATTTCATAGATGAATATATGGAAGGACGCACCCCGAATCCTTGTGTCTTGTGCAATGCCACCATCAAGTGGGGAAAACTGCTGGAGGTGGCAGACCAGTTCGGTTGTGATTTTATCGCCACGGGTCATTATGCCCAAATCAAGGAGGAGGACGGGCACCGTTATCTTTGCGCCGCTGTTGATACTCGAAAGGACCAAACTTATTTCCTGTGGAGAATCAAGGAGGAGTTCTTGGCTCGGACTATATTCCCGTTGGGGCAATATACGAAGGAGGAGGTCCGTCGGATGGCGAAGGAGCGTGGCTATGAGAAACTTTCGACCAAGACGGAGAGCCAAGAGATCTGCTTCATTCCGAACGACGATTATCGTGATTTCTTGAAGAACAACGTGGATGATTTCGAACAGAAGTCTGTGCCAGGTTCGTTTGTCGATATGCAGGGTCGTAAGATAGGAACACATCAGGGATTCCAAAACTATACGATTGGTCAACGCAAAGGCTTGCGTGTGGCTTTTGGCGAGCCTCGTTATGTGGCGGGAATTAACGCCAAGAAGAATGTCGTGAAGCTGGGCGAGCGTGACGATTTGTATACGACTACGGTCCGTGCGGTGGATTGCCAGTTTACGGATTTGGAGGCTTTGTTGAAAAATCCGAAGATCTTTGCTCGCATTCGATATAAGAGTCCGGCCACCTCGGCAACTCTTGAGTCGGACGGGAAAAAGATGAAACTGACTTTCGATGAGCCGGTATGGGGTGTTGCGCCAGGCCAATCTGTCGTCTTATATCAGGATGGAAAGGTCGTTGGAGGCGGAGTGGTGAAAAAATGAAGCCGTGACAGTGGCTTTGAAAGAACCGGTTTGTTTTGGTGTAAATCATAATTTCGGTTAAATAGAAGTCGTTGGTAATAAATATTTATTATTTTTGCAATTAGATATTAATTTTTTAATTTGGACGTATCGCTTCTTCTCTGGGCGTATCGTTTGCTTAATGATTCGGTATGGGATTGTTTAGTATCTTTACAAAGGAAAAAAAGGAGACCTTGGACAAAGGTCTTGAAAAAACAAAAGAAAGTTTTTTCTCCAAAATCACAAGGGTTGTCGCAGGAAAATCCAAGGTGGATGATGAAGTGCTTGACAATTTGGAGGAGGTTCTTCTTACTTCCGATGTCGGGGCTGAGACGACCTTGCGAATTATTGATCGCATTGAGAAACGTGTGGCAAGAGATAAGTATGTCGGTACGGACGAGTTGAACCGCATCTTGAAGGAGGAGATTGCCGCCTTGCTGGCTGATAACGGCACGATAGACGGTGATGATTTCTCTTTGCCCGAATCTTCAGATCCTTACGTGATCATGGTTGTGGGTGTCAATGGTGTGGGAAAGACTACCACGATAGGTAAGTTGGCCTACCAATTTACGAAGGCAGGCAAGAAGGTCTATTTGGGTGCTGCCGATACCTTCAGGGCGGCTGCGGTAGAGCAGTTGGTTATCTGGGGTGAGCGTGTCGGTTGTCCTGTTATCAAGCAAAAGATGGGAGCCGATCCTGCATCTGTGGCCTTTGATACGCTCTCTTCTGCGAAGGCTAACGGTGCTGATGTCGTCATTATCGATACGGCCGGTCGTCTCCACAATAAGGTGAACTTGATGAATGAGCTTTCTAAAATCAAGCAGGTGATGCACAAGGTGATTCCGAATGCGCCACAAGAGGTTCTTTTGGTCTTGGATGGCTCTACGGGACAGAATGCTTTTGAACAGGCACGCCAATTTACGAAAGCGACAGATGTGACATCTTTGGCCATCACGAAGTTGGATGGAACGGCAAGAGGTGGTGTGGTGATAGGTATCTCCGACCAATTCAAGATTCCGGTTAAGTATATCGGAGTAGGAGAGGGCATCGACCATCTGCAGGTCTTCCGTAAGGCCGAATTTGTGGATTCGTTGTTTAAATCGTAATAGTGCCCTGGGTATAAGGGTGCGTAGGTCTCGTTTTGCCATGCAACGAGGATAATAGATTTTGCGTTAAGGGTAAATTCGGGAGCGTTCACGAAGACTAACAATTGGTCTCGAACCATAGAAATAATATAGGAAAGGTCGGAAGCAGATTCCGGCCTTTCTTTTTTGATCCAGCGGATCTATAAACCTCTTATCGATTGTCTGTTTGGGGTTGATTAGCTTCGGAAGCAAACATCCTGTCTAAATCTGCTTGGGAGTAGGGGCATGGTTCGTGCAGGACTTTCGCTCTGTAGAATTGTTCGCAGGCTCTGTGGATGGATTCTGCCTCGAAACACAAGAAAAGCGAATCTTTCAGTTCGTCCAATCGTTGGCAATCGGATTCCTTGAAGATGCCATATTCCGAAAAACTTTTCTCTTTCTCAGGCTGGATGCCATGATAGTAGTAAGACCAAACCAAGAATCTCATGCAGAGGTCTTGCGTCATGATGGTTGTTTGCATATCGTTTGTTTTGAAGTGAAATCTTGATCGCAATCTTATGAATTGCTATTTGTACCACGAATGATTTATCTGGCCATAAAGTTAATGATTTCCCGAAAAATCCTTGGAATGTTGGCGTTATATTCCCTCTCTCTTGGCTACCTTTGTTCCCAAAAGAAGTATTATGGATAGTTGGAAAGTAGAAAAAGCGAAATTGACGGAGGCTGATCTGATTGCGACCTTTCAGTTGGAGATGGCGATGGAGTCAGAAGGGACAGCTTTGAACGCGGATTTGGTGAGACGAGGCGTTGAGGAAGGCTTGAAAGACGAGCAAAAAGGAACGTATTATGTGGTCAAAACGGCGGAGGGAACTACCGTCGGTTCTCTTTTCTTGACTCGTGAGTGGAGCGATTGGCGTTGCGCTTGGTATTGGTGGATCCAAAGTGTCTATGTCCGTCCTGAGTATCGTCGGAAGGGGGCATACCGCTCGTTGTATGAACAGGTGAAACGTGAGGCAAGGATGGCGGATGTGAAGTGCTTGCGTCTTTATGTTGATCGAACTAATCAGCAGGGGCTCTCTACGTATCGTGCGTTGGGAATGACGGAAAGCCACTATTTGCTATACGAAGAGGATTTGTGAGGTTATGTGCCTCTGAGCATCCCTTCTTTAAGGAACTTAATAAAAAGAAAAAGCCACAATCCTCGTCTGAGAACTGTGGCTTTTTTATGAGGCTCTCTGCCCTTTATTCGAAATTAAAGGAGAGTATGAAAATCCTTGATGTGAGTTTTGAAATGGCGTTTGTGTATTTCAAATCTTTTTCGGAGAGGATTTCGGGACGGTCACGCTCTAAGACATCGCCTAATCCTAGATACATCTTCAACTCCGGAGCCAATTTGAAGTAAGGCAAATAGAAGTCGCATCCCACACCGAATTCGATACCGTAGTCATACCTTTTCAGCATGATGACCTCTTCCTTGTCGCGAGCTAAATCCCATGTGATGCTTCCGCCTCCCAACAGGTAAGGACGATAGTTGCCCGAACGTTGCCCTCTGAATTTGAGGAGGAGCGGAAAGGAGATGATGCTGGATTTGACGGTGGAGGTCTTCTCTGCCTTGATACCCTCATTGTCCGTGAAGGTCAATGTCCTGTCTCCGAAGAAGAGGGCAGGGGTGAAGCGGAGGTTGAGGTATTCGAACAAGCGGAGGTCTGAGATGATACCCACTGTGAATCCCGCTGTCATGTCAGCTTGGTCGGCAAACCATATTTTCCCCTCGTCGTCGACAACTGCGGTTCCTGCGTTTGTCACGTTGAAATCCATCGAGTTTACTCCGAGGATGAAACCGAAATGGTATAGTTTGTTGTCTGCATTGATAAGATTTTGCACTCCGCCGAGGCCTCTGTATTTCGTGTATTGGGCCGATAGTTGAGTCGCAAAAATAAGAAGTGCGAAAACACTGAATAATATCCTTTTCAAAACTAAAAAATTTTATGGGTGGATCCTGTAAATTGATTTCGAGCGTATTGGGTGATTCCGAACGGGTTGCTGTGCGAAAGAGAGGAGCAGTGCGGACACTGTGACTGGCTGACAAACAGCAAGATGCCGAAATGAAGCAAAAGCGTCGAAAAGTATTACATTTCCACTTTTTTGTTTTTATAATTTACGGTGAATTTTGGGATTCACCTAGTTGTCATTCCTAAAGGAAATAACGCAAAAGTGAACAATTTATTTCCTCGTTTGTAATCAACTTGTGAGGAATTTTTTTCTTGGTTCGCAAAAATACAATCTTTTTGTCAGAGGGGGCGCAACAAAAATGCGAAAAAAACTAAATGGAGATTGTAAAAAGCGCTCTCTCCCCGAAAAACGGCCTCCATAATGTTAAAATGCCATAAAACTATTTTCTCCCATACTTTTTTTAATGAAAATCCGTTTTAATTAATGGCTTTATGTTGTTTGTGTTGATTTTTGTCATCCTAACCGTAAGTTTTTAGATGTTTAATAATGGTCAAGCGTGGGGATTTTGTATCTTTGCGTGTTTTAAATTTGGCATTATATCTATTTATGAAATATGCGTGCCTTATGGTTGACTGCTTCTAGGTGACTTGATGGGTGCATGAGGTCGGAAGTCAGTTTGATAAGTAGGTGCGTTCAATACGTAAGATTTTATGTTTGAGTATATTAGTGGGAAAATATCAGAATTGTCGCCGACGTATGTTGTGTTGGATTGCAATCAAATCGGGTATTTTATCCATATCTCGTTGAACACCTATTCGGCATTGGAAGGCAAAGAGAGTGCGAAACTCTATGTCTACGAGGCGATTAGGGAGGATGCGATTACTTTATACGGTTTCTGTGAGAAGGAGGAACGCCAGTTGTTCTTGCTCCTGACGTCTGTTTCGGGCGTGGGTGCGGGTACGGCTCGGATGATTCTCTCTTCATTCTCGGTTGGTGAGTTGGAGGCCATTATTGCTTCGGGCGATGTGGCGCAGTTGAAGGGTGTCAAGGGCATCGGCTTGAAGACCGCCCAACGCTTGTTGGTCGATTTGAAGGACAAGGTGAAAGTCTCGGCTGGGGCTGTTGCCGATTTGGGAGCTTCTGCGGCTATGAAGGCGACACGGGAGGAGGCTGTGACTGCCTTGACGATGTTGGGATTCAACCAGTTGGCTTCTGCCAAGGTGGTGGACAAGATCTTAAACGTCGCGCCAACGTTGCCTTTGGAGAAAATCATCAAGGAGGCGTTGAAGCAAATGTGATTTTCCTTCTCATTCATAAGATTTGATTAATTTAATATTTTCTGTTTTGAAACGAGAATTCAAAAAAATACTTTTTTCTGGCATAGCCCTCTGTGGCTTGGTGGTCTTTTCTCTCTACGGACAGAATCCGGAGGAACGTCACCTTTCTGCTGACGGTTCGATTGTGGGGGCGGATTCCTTGGCTGTCATTGAGGAGAGCAACGGCTCGACGAAATATGATACGATGCCTTTGCACTATCCTTTGAGGAGGACGGAGGTCGTCACTTATGATGAATTGCAGAACAATGCTTCGCCTGCTGATGCGAAGATGCCCGAAAATGTGAACCAATCGGTTGAGTACGATCCTAATACGGGTTTGTATATCTTTACGACGAGGGTGGGAGATATGGATATTTCCACCCCTTTCGTGTTGAATGAGAGCGAATATGACGACTATTCCCTGAAACAATCCATGAACTCCTATTGGGCGGAGAAGAACAGAGCGAACAAGTCGGATGCAGATAAGGACTTCAATCTCAGTGACATGAAGATCGGCATCGGTCCTACGGGCGATAAGATTTTCGGTCCTGGTGGTGTCCAGTTGAAGACGCAGGGTTCTGTCGATTTGACTTTCGGATTTAAAATTTCGAAGAGGGACAACCCTACGATTCCAGAGCGTAACCGAACGAATACGATATTCGATTTCGACACGAAGATTCAGTTGAGTGCCAACGGTAAGGTGGGTGATCGTGTCGCTTTCACCATGAACTATAATACGGAGTCTTCTTTCGATTTCGACCAGAAGTTGATTAATCTTTCTTACGAAGGAAAGGAAGACGATATCATAAAGAAGGTGGAGGCCGGAAATGTTAGTTTGCCACTCTCCACCTCGTTGATTCAAGGTGGAACGGCCTTGTTCGGTATTCGTACGGATTTGCAATTCGGTAAGTTGAAAATCTCGGCGCTTGCTTCTCAACAGGAGTCTGAATCTAAGACGATTAATACGCAGGGTGCTCAGACGACCGATTTCTCTATCTCGGCGGCCAACTACGATGAGAACCGACACTTCTTCCTTTCGGAATATTTTTATGATAATTATGATGCTTGGGCAGCCAATTTGCCTAACCCTCGTTCGGGTATCGTCATCAGAAAGATTGAGGTGTGGGTGACTAACCGTTCTTCTTATGAAAAACAAAGCCGTAATATCGTGGCTTTCACGAAGTTGGGTGAACATATAGGAAATCCGAAACTCACTCCTTTTAATGATACGTTGTATAACGAGATTAAAGGAAACGATGCCATCCGTGATTTCCAGACGGCTTCAAGTGAGTTGGAGCATGTTTACAATATGGTATCGGGCGCTGATTTCGAAAATTTGACGAGTGCTCGATTGCTCGATCCTTCCGAGTATACGTTGAATCCGCAGATGGGTTTCATCTCCTTGAAGAGCATGCTCTCCAACGATGACGTGTTGGCGGTAGCGTATGAGTATACGAATAACAAGGGTGAGGTCTTGAAAGTTGGTGAGTTCTCTACGGACATGGTGGGCGACTCGACGGTTTTGTCCGGAAAGCGTACGTTGTTCGTGAAATTGGTGAAGTCAACCTCCTCTACGCCGAAGTATGCAAGTCTATGGAAGTTGGCCATGAGGAATATTTATTCTTTGGGTGCCTACAATTTGCAACCGGACAAGTTCCAAGTGGAGGTCAACTATTATTATCAGAATGACACGCTCTCCTCATATATGAACTATTTGCCGGAGTTGGGTAACAAGAAGTTGCTTCGAGTACTCAATCTCGACCGATTGAACAAACGTCAGCAGGCTGTCCCTGATGGCTATTATGACTTTGTGGAGGGCTATACGGTGTATGCTTCTAATGGTCGAATCATCTTCCCAAGTACGCGTCCGTTCGATACGGGATTGAAGAATGGTTATCCGAAGCGAGATTCCAGCATCGTGAAAAAATATACCTTCCCGGAATTGTACGACTCGACATTGACGGTCGCAAAGCAGTTCGCGGAGAAGGATAAATTCGTCTTGACCGGAAAATATAAATCTTCGTCCGGCTCGGAGATCCGTTTGGGAGCAACGAATGTGCCTCGTGGATCCGTGCGTGTCACGGCGGGTGGCCGTCGTCTGGAGGAGGGCTCCGGCTTTACGGTGGATTACAACTTGGGTGTCGTAACCATCTTGGACGATGTGGCTTTGGAGTCAAACGCACCGATTAGTGTGACGTTGGAGAGCCAATCTTTCTTTAGTATGCAAAGAAAGTCGTTGATTGGTACGAATTTGGAATATGCGCTCAGCGATGAGGTGACAATCGGTGGTACGATTATGCATCTCTCCGAAAAACCGTTGACCACCAAGGTGGGCTATGGCGAGGAGCCGATGTCGAATACGATTTGGGGCTTGAATGCTTCCTATAAAACAGATGTCCAATGGTTGACGAATTGGGTGGATAAGATTCCGTTGGTGAATGCTACGGCTCCATCTTCGTTCGCTATTTCGGGTGAGTTCGCCCAGTTGCTCCCAGGCCATTCCGATGCCATCAATCAAGGCGAGCAGGGTGTCTCTTACATCGATGACTTCGAGGGTACAAAATCCTCCATCAACATTATGCACCCTAACGGTTGGGCTTTGGCAAGTACGCCGAAGGAGTTCGCCCGTATGAATGACCCATTCTGGTCGCCTCTCTTGAGCTCACAGGAGTTGGAGAATATCGGCTATGGCTTGAACCGTGCCCATATGTCTTGGTTCTATATCGATCAAATCTTCACGAACAAGACAAAGAGCAGCAGTACGCCATCCCATATCTTTAACGATAAGGTGCAACTCTCCAACCACTTCGTGAGAGCGGTTTACGAGAGGGAAATATTCCAAAATAAGGAGGCGTTGTACGGTCAGCCAACTTCCATCCAAACTTTGAACTTGTCCTATTATCCAAAGGAGAGGGGTCCTTATAACTTGGATGTATCCAACATGGGATCGGATGGTTATTTGAATGACCCAGAAAAACGTTGGGCAGGTATCATGCGAAAGTTGGACAACAGCAACTTTGAAAATTCCAATGTGGAGTATATCGAGTTCTGGTTGATGGACCCATTCGTTTATGCTGATGAGACAGATGAAACTAGACAACAAAACCATTTGAAGAATGGTGGAATGGTGAGCGGTCAGTTGATTTTCAACTTGGGAGATGTCTCGGAGGATGTGCTTCGTGACGGACGTATCTCTTTTGAAAATGGTTTGCCTACATCAGGCAATCAGACGGAAGTCGACTCTACCGTTTGGGGCCGTGTGCCTCGAATCCAGGCTGTCACAAATTCCTTCGATATGTCAAGCGTGGCTCAGCAAGATTTAGGTTTGAACGGTTTGTCGTCGGAGGATGAGGCGTTGCATGGAACTTATGCAAGGTATGTTCAAGGGTTGATGGATAAGTTGACCAATTCGGCGAAGGAACGTATGAACAACGAATTCTTCTCTCCATTCACAGACCCTGCTGGTGATGATTTCCATTATTTCAGAGGTTCTGACTATGATGATAGAGAGGTCGGCATCTTGGATCGTTACAAATATTACAATGGCTTGGAGGGCAACTCTTCTACGTCAAGTGGTAGCTATACGACATCTTCTTCCACTTATCCTAATTCCGAGGATTTGAACTCGGATCGTACGTTGAATACGAAGGAGAAGTATTTCGTCTATAAGGTGGATATCGACCAAGATATGTTCCGCGAGGAGAATTGGTCTAAGAACCATATCGCGAGTGTGGTAGAGTCGGATGTGGATTTGCGTGATCCGAGTGCAGGTACTAATAAGATAAAATGGTATCAGGTGAAGATCCCTGTACGTAATCCGGATGGTAAGGTGGGCGACATCGAGGATTTCCGTTCTATCCGTTTTATTCGTATGTATATGACCGGTTTCGAGGATGAGACGCACTTGCGTTTCGGTTCGTTGGCCTTGGTTCGTACGGATTGGCGTGTCTACGAGAAAAACGACAAGTTGAGAGATGCCGCAGTGACGGGTGTCTTGGGGGATGGAACGATAGAGGTTTCCTCCGTGAATATAGAAAACGATGGTACACGTACACCGGTGAATTATGTTTTGCCTCCGGGCATTTCTCGTGAGATTGACCCTAGCCAATCTCAAATTAGACAGGAGAACGAGCAATCCATGTCGTTGAAGGTGGATAGCCTCGAACCGAAGGATGTCCGTGCGGTTTATAAGTTGACAAATTTGGATATGCGCCAATATGAGCGTTTGAAGATGTATGTCCACGCAGAAAACAAGATTGGTAGCACGGAGTTGCGTGACAACCGTATGTCCATCTTCGTTCGTTTGGGATCTGACTTCACGGAGAACTATTACGAGTATAGAATGCCGTTGGTAATCACGCCAGAGGGTGCGACCGATGCCGAGGAGGTTTGGCCTGCCGAGAATAATTTGAACGTGGCGTTTGATTTGTTGACCGACTTGAAGTTGGAGCGTGACCGTAAGAAGACGGCAGGTTTGGCTAAGAACAACCAACGCTTTACGAAGATGCATGGCAACAATATGTTGACAGTCATCGGTAATCCTTCTCTTGGAGAAGTCTCTACCATGATGATCGGTATCGTCAATGATGATGAGGTCTCCCATAGTGTTGAAATTTGGGTGAACGAGCTCCGTATGGCAGGCTTTGATGAGGAAGGCGGTTGGGCAGCTCTCGCTAATATGGGTATTGTCTTCTCCGACTTGGGTTCCTTGAGCATGGGCGGTCGCGTGGAGACCGTTGGATTCGGTGGAATTGAGCAGAACGTCAATGAGCGTAACAAGGATGACAATTACGAGTACAACATGACGGCGGCCATCCAATTGGGTAAGTTCTTCCCTGAAAAGGCGAAGGTCAATTTCCCTGTTTCATACACCTATTCGAAGACGATTATCAAGCCAGAATATGATCCGCTCAATTCTGACGTGAAGTTGGAGCGCTCTTTGGATAACCAGACAACCGAGTCGCGCAAGGATTCCATCCGTGATTTGGCTTATACACAGAAGACCTACAAGAGTTTGACGTTGTCGAATGTGAGGGTAGGTATTGCCAGCAAAACACCGATGCCGTATGACCCGGCCAACTTCTCTCTTAGCTTGGGCTATAACGAGACTTCCCAAGAGGATCCAGAGACATCGTACGCCATCACCCAAAACCATACGGGAACATTGAGCTACGTCTATTCGTTGAAGCCGAAGCCAGTGGAGCCGTTGCGTAAGGTTAAATTCTTTAAGTCGAACTATTTGAAGTTGTTCCGCGAGTTCAATTTCTACTATTTGCCTACGCAATTGGCATTTAGTACATCCATGAATCGTCATTATGAGGAGGTCATGGCTCGCGACTTCTCAGGAGAGATGACTAAGGATACCTTCTTCCCATTCATGACCTTTGATAAGGATTGGACTTGGGATAGAACATCCGATATCAAGTTCAACTTGATGAAGAGTTTGAAACTCTCGTTCTCCTCTTCCATGAATTCGGAGATTCCTGAGTTGATTCATGATACGGCAGGTTACCATAATATTCCTATCAATAAGCGTTATTTGTCTGATATAGATAAGGATGATTGGTATGAGTTGTGGAAGGATACGGTGATGCATGGTATCAAACATTTTGGTGTGCCGATTGCTTATGAACAGAAGTTTACTGCATCATACGCATTGCCTATCAATAAGTTGCCGTTCTTGGAGTGGATTACTTCCAATGCTCAGTATTCCTCTCAATATAGTTGGGACAAGGGTGCTGTCTTGACGTTGGGCGAGGATCCTTCAACAGGTAATATCGCAGTCAGTGAACGTATGTGGAATGGCGATGTCCGTTTCAATATGGAGACTTTGTATAACAAATCCCAATACTTGAAGGATTTGAATAAGAAGTTCTCGAAGACTGCTCGAAATGCCCAGAAGAACAAGAAGGAGGCTCAAAAGCCAAGAGCGTATGAGCGGAAGAACCTTCGATTGAAAAAGGATAACAAGACGAAGATTACGCACCGTTTGAATACGACGAAACTCAACGTGGTCATTACGGATAGTGAAGGTAAGATTTATCCAGCCAAGTTCACGACGGATGACGCGAACAGTATCTCCATTACCTCTGATGAGGATAAGACGGGCTTGTCATTGAAAATCACGCCAGTTGTCAAGGAGGCTACAGCCTTCACGGAAGTCCGCGACTATACGGTTCGTATGTTGATGATGGTGCGCAATGTGAGTGTGAACTATCGTCGTGGTGAAGTGCTGAATCTCCAAGGCTATACGCCTAATACAGGATTCCTTGGACAAAGCAGTTCCGCTCCAGGATATGACTATACGTTTGGTTTCTATAAGACGGACGCCTTCTTGGAGAAAGCTCTTGACCATGATTGGATGTTGCAGGATTCTAATGTGGTGAATCCGATTGTCCATTCGGTTACGCAAGACTTCCAAATCAGGTCGGTTTTGGAACCTGCTACTGGTTTTAAGATTGATTTGAATGGTGCTTGGTCAAAGAGTAACACAACGAATATTTATTATATGACGGATGGTATGCCGGAAACTTATGGTGGTACTTATTCAAGGACGCATATCGCCATTAAGACGGCATTCAAGTCTCCATCATTGCACTCTGGAACTTTCTCGGATTTCTTGCGGAATAGGCAAATTCTTCAAGGTCGTGTGAAACAAGATTTTGAGCGTGAGATGAATCGTTCTTCTCGTTCGTATGATGCGGGACGTACGTATGTCAACCCTAATTCGAGTGATGTTCTTGTTCCTGCCTTCCTTTCGGCTTATTCGGGAACCAGTGCCTCTTCTGTTAGCTTGGATTTGTTGCCGAACATCTTGTCGATTCTTCCGAACTGGAAGGTTACATACGATGGAATTTCCCGTATGCCATGGTTTAGGGATCACTTCAAGACGTTCAACTTGAATCATGCGTATAAGTGTCAGTATAATGTGAATGCTTTCACTTCCCAATCCAATTGGATGCCGGTGACTTCGCATTATGGTTATTTGGTAGGAACGGAGAATGCCGACTTTGACGTGGTGGCTGGTGAAAATTATATTGGTACGGCTAACTTGAACGAGTCCTTCCATCCTCTCTTCGGTTTTGACGCGAGCATGAAGAATAGTTTGAGTTTGAAGGCTGAGTTCCGTAAGTCAAGGACGGCTCAGTTGGATGTTCCTGGAAATCAAATCGTGGAGTCGTATAGTAATGAGTATGTTTTTGGTACGGGCTACCGTATTGATGATTTCGGTATGATAGTCAACTTGAACAACGATAAGCAGAAGAAGGTAAAGAACGATTTGAACTTGCGCTTGGACCTCTCTTACAAGAATACGGATGCCTTCATTCGTAAGATTGATGATGCCTACTCTCAGTTGAGTAACGGTTTGAAATCGTTTATCATCAAGTTCTCCGCAGAGTATGTCTTCAGCCAGCAGTTGAACATCCGATTCTTCTATGACCGTACGGCCAGCACACCGAAGGTTTCACAAGGATTCCCTACGGTTAATACCGACTTCGGATTGGGCTTCCGATTCTTGCTGTCGAGATAGGATAAATGAAATAGGGTATAATAAAATGGGACGGTCGGCGATCGTCCCATTTTATTTATGTGTGGATTCCTCTTTAGTCTCTATTTGTTTTTGCTACACATATATCCAAAAAGATGCAGGCTGCGTCAATTTCAGTCATTTCGTTGCCTGGGTAGTAATGGCGTGGAACCTCATACTCATAAATAATCTTTCCTTCTGTCACGATTGCCATATAGAGAGCCGTGTAGCTGTAGCTTGGTATCTTTATCTCTTGGGGCTCGTCCCCATTTTCAGGGAGATGGAAGATGTTGCGGGAAAAGTTGATCTTGTATTTACTTTCGTCAACCTCTTTGATGAAGAAACTTTTTTTGCCTCTGTGTGCCGTCAATAATTCGAATCCATCGAATGCACCTTCCTCATATATGGCTTTATTCGTCACAATGCTGAAGTTTTTGTTGTCGCTCGTTACAATTGCCAAGGTGTCGTGGAGTGGCAATAGTTCTTCTGCCAATTCTGTCATATACCCTCTGGCCTCTGCGAGGAAAGTCTCTGTCTGAGCCGTGCAATTAAAGCTATAGGCTAAGCTCGTACTGACGATTAATGAAAACACCGTGTTTTTCATACCCTTGTTTCGATAGTTGTCAATTCCTAATTGCTCCAAATATACAAGGATCCTTGAGTTTTGATTCAAGGATTCTCGCTTTTAACAAAAGAAAATTATTTCAATTCATAGCTGACATAAGCGAATTGTTGGCTGTCTGGCGCCCATGAGTTGACGTTGATAGTTCCTTGCCCTCCAAATAGTTCTACGATAGTTTGGGGCTCGCCTCCTTCCGCAGGCATGATTCGGAGTATTACGTTCTTGTTGGGCAGGTGTTCGTCTGGTTTTAGGTCGCCTTTGCGATAGGCGATAAAGACGACCCATTTGCCGTCAGGAGAGACATGTGGAAACCAGGAATTTAAGTTCTCGTCGAATGTCATTTGGGTTTGTTCGCTGCCGTCGGCACGCATACGCCAGATTTGCATCAAACCTGTCTTTACCCAGTTGAACCAAATGTGTTTCCCGTCTGGGCTATATTCCGGTCCATCGCTCAACCCCTCTTCCGCTCGTGTGTGGGCTTTTTCGATGCCTTCCTCCAACTCCATCGTATGAACGACGTGAGCGTCTCCTCGGAAAGCACAGTAGGCCATTGATTTCATGTCGGGGCTCCATCCGTGCAAATAGCTTGGCCCGTCGGGGGTAACGCATCGGGCTTCTCCGCCTTCAAAGGGTAGCACGTAGATGCGTGATAGTCCATCCTCTTGGGTGTGGTGGCTTACTGCGATGAATTTGCCGTCAGAAGAGATGACATGGTCGTTGTTGCATCGTATGGCTATGCCAGATTCGATTGCTTCGGCCTCTGATGTTCCGTCAGTAGCGATACGGTAGAGCTTGCCGTTGGAGTTGAAAATAATCCATTTGCCGTCTGGCGACCAGTTGGGGGCTTCTATTAGATAGGGAAATTCTTTTATGATTCTATGACTTGCTGTTTTTAAGTCATAGATTTCCAATTTACTGATGATACGATCCATAATTTTATTCATTTATACTTTCCGCAAATATACAAAAATATGGATATGTTGTAAATCAAAAGACTGCCGTTCCCTCATACAAAAGAGGGTGCACCATTGCTGATGCACCCTCTCTTACCGTTGTTATCCTTATTTTATATGGATTGTTCAATATTCCAAACAAAGGCTCGCAAACCTAATTGTTCGGTCTGTTTGTCCATTGCATGAAGAATGTCCAATATCTTTTGAACCTTATCGTCCTCCACCACACTAATGATGGCTGAACACATGGAAGGCCAAGCGTGGCTACCGTAGTGAGGTACTCCCGTCTTGCTTCCACGACCTTGTACTTGCTCTAAGTACGTGAATCCACGGCAACCTTGTTTCTCCAACGTGGAGATGATTCGCTCGTAGTAGGCTTGGTCGAATGTTATTAATATTGATTTCATTTCTTTCTTTTTAAGTTTGATATAAAATTCAAGCGTTCTTTTTCGCCAATTTTCCCCTGCTTCGTACAATGCCTACCATTGCGAATGAACAGTAGAGAACTGGTACCAATATCAAAGTCAGGATGGTGGAGACTGTCAGACCTCCAATAACGGAGATACCCATTGGTCGCCACATCTCGGCTCCTTCTCCTGTTCCTATCGCCATCGGCATCATACCGAGGATAGTGGTGAGGGTGGTCATGATAACCGGACGGAGACGGGACTTACCTCCTGATACAACAGAAGTGATGACACCCAAGCCTCTCTCTCGGTTCAACGAGATATAGTCGATGAGTACGATACCGTTCTTCACCACGATACCAATCAACAGAATACCTCCCAACATGGACATCACATTCAAGGTCTCTCCGCTAATAAGCAAGGCAATGATGATACCTGACAAGGCGAACGGAATGGAGAACATGATGATGAACGGATAGGTCAAAGACTCGAACTGAGCCGCCATCACAATGAATACCAAGATGATGATGAGCAGAGCCAATGTTCCCAAGTCGTGGAAAGACTCTTGTTGATCCTCATACGATCCCGAGATGTTGATGGATACGCCACTTGGAATGTCCATTTTGTCGATGCGTGCCTGTGCTTCGTTAACAACTGTACCCAAGTCAGAACCGGATAGCACGGCGGTTACTATGTTGACACGCTCACGGTCTTTACGTTGGATGCTTGGAGGTGAGTGGCGTTCAACAACTTTACCTAACTCTTTCACGCGAACGGCTTGACCCATGGCGTTGTAGATGAGGATGTTCTCGATGTCTTCAATAGATTGCCTTTTTTCTGGGTCGTACATCACTTTGATGTCGTACTCATCACCGTCTTCACGGTAGTAGGAGGCCGTCGAACCGTTGATTCGGTTTCTTAGGTAACTTGCAGCTCCAGCTGTCGTCAGTCCATGGAGAGCCAATTTCTCACGGTCGAAGTCCACTTGGTATTCCGGACGGTAGTCGGAACGGCTGATACGCACCTCGGAACAACCCTCGATGCTGAGAAGCTCGGCCTTCAGTTCTTGTGCGGCTTTGTCCGTTTCGTCGAAGTTGTAACCATAGATCTCAAAGTCTACGGAGGATTGTCCACCCATACCGCTGTTACCACCACCCAACATTACTTGGAATTTCTTCAATTCAGGATATTTGCTCAAATCCACACGCATGGAGTCACAAATCTCTGACAAGGTTCGTTTACGGTCGGATGGGTTGCAGAGACGCATGTTGAAGTTGACAATGTGCGTTCCGTTGTCGCTCATGGAAGCAAATATGTTGTCTGAACTTGCTTGTCCTACGCTAAAGTTGGCAACTAGCAATTCTGGATATTTTACCCTCCATTTGTCATGGATCTCTTTAGCCAAGTCACGGCTTATCTCAGTTCTTGTTCCTATAGGCAATTCCAACGTTACCTTGATACGGGAGTTGTCGGCTGTAGGGAAGAACTCTGAACCGATGTTTTTTGCGAGCATTAAGCTTCCTGCGAAGAAAAGGACACATCCAAAAATTACCGTTTTTCTGTGTCTTACTGCCCAATTAAGCAGGTTGGCATAGAAGAGGTCGAACTTGTTCAATGCTTTCTCGACAGGTCCGTACAAAGTAAGGAACAATTTGCTTTGCTTGCGTTGGAGGCGTAGCAATTGAGAACAGAGCATTGGTGTGAGGGAGAGGGCACAAGTCGTAGAGATGATCATGATGATGCAGACCATCCAACCCAACTCCTTGAAGAGCACACCGGTCATACCGGTCACCAACGTGAGCGGGAAGAATACGGCAATCAAGGTCAGTGTGGAAGCGATAACGGAGATGGCCACCTCGTTGGTTCCATGGACGGCTGCCTGTTTTGGCTCGCTGCCTCGCTCGATGTGTGTGGTGACATTCTCCAGTACCACGATGGCATCGTCCACCACCATACCAATTGCAATGGATAGAGACGACAATGAGATGATGTTCAACGAACTACCGGTCGCCAGCAAATAGATGAAAGAGGCAACCAATGAGAGCGGAATGGTGATAAGGACAATCATCGTAGCCCTCCATCTTCCCAAGAAAATGAATACGACCAATGATACGAAAATCATGGCGTCTCGGATGGTGTTGGCCAAACTCTTGATGGTGTTTCGAATGTTGTCGGATGTATCGACAATGATACCCAACTCCACGTCGCTCGGCAAACTCTTTTGGAGTTTCGGCAAAACCTTCATGACTTTCTCCGAAATTTCCACGGAATTGGCTCCGGATTGCTTTTGGATGATAATCATGGCTCCTTGCGTACCGTTGGTGTATGCCTCTTGTGCACGCTCTTCTACTGAATCGTCGATTCGTGCCACATCGCTCAAGTGGATGATGGCTCCGTTGCGTGTGCCTACGACAATTTTCTCCATCTCGTGCGCATCCTTGAATTCTCCCTCAACACGAAGAGAGTAGGATTGTGTACCAATATCGAAGTTACCACCAGGGACGTTCTTGTTTTCCGCTCCAATCAAGGAAGCGATGGTCTCGACACTGAGTCCGTATGCCTCCAATTTTACGGGATCCACATAGACGTGAATCTCACGTTTTGGTGCACCTGAGATGGATACCGTACCGACACCCTTTACACGGGCTAGCGGGTTGGCAACGTTCTCGTCCAAGATTTTGTAGAGGGCAGGAAGACTCTCTTTCGCTTTCACGGAGAGCATCACCACCGGAATCATGTCCGTACTGAACTTAAAGATGATTGGCGTGTTGGCATCATCAGGCAATGTGGTAATCATGTCCAACTTGTCACGCACGTCGTTGGTTTTCACGTCGATGTCATTGCCGAATTCAAACTCCAATGTGATGACGGAGATGTTCTCGTACGATTTGGAAGTGATGTGCTTCAAGTCGCTGACGGAGTTCAGCACATTCTCCAAAGGACGTGTGATGTTATTTTCTATATCCGATGCACTCGCACCTGGATAGGAAGTCATGACCATGATGGTGTTGGACTCGATATCAGGATACAAGTCGATAGGCAATTTTGATAATGAAAACAGACCCATGATGACCACTGCCACGAAGCAGAGAGTTGTCATGATCGGCCGTTTTACTGCACCTTCGTATAAACTCATATTGATTTTGTTAATTTAATTTTCCAATCTTTTTTCTATAATGTAGCGGTGAGTTTTATCAACACACCTTTATTTGATGACTTCCACGCGGGCGCCATCCTTCAATTTCGTGTAACCGGAAACAACAACTGCGTCGCCGTCCTTCACACCCGAGATAAGTTCGTATTGTGCACCCATACGACGACCCAATTCCACTTTGTTGTAGGATACGGTTCCATCTTGGTTCAAGACGTAGATGTAACGGTCGCCAGAACCTGCACGCTTGATGACGGAGTTGTCAGGAACAACTACACGCTTAACGGTTCCAAAGTTGATGGATGCTCTTGCGAACATACCAGGACGTACGGCTCCATTGGCGTTCGGGATGGTGATCTCGACTGCGAATGTACGAGTTTTCTCGTCGATGGTAGGGTAGATCAAACTAACCTTTCCTGCGAATTTCTTCTCTTCGTAAACCTCTGTTGTCACGTCAACCTTCATGCCCATCTTGATGTCCTTGAAGTTGGACTCTGGTACGTTGATGACGATTTTAACTGGTTGAATCTGCATGACGGTAAGGATTGGCATAGCACCTGAATAGAGGTCGCCGTTGTCGAAGTTCCTTGCTGTTACAACACCGTTGATTGGACTCTTCAAATTAGCGTTGTCCAAGAGGTTTTGGTAGCTTGCACGGGCAACGTCCAATTGAGTCTTCAATTGGTCAACTGTCTGTTGGGATGCGCCACCGGCTTTTCTCAACTCCTCCGCACGGTTGTACTCCAACTCGATGTTGGTGAGTTGGGTCTTTGCGTTGAGCAAGTTGGTTGGGTCCATCTTGACGAGAAGTTGTCCTTTGCTTACCTTGCGGCCTACATCGGTGAGGATTTCCATGATACGGCCAGGAGCAGTAGGCGCAATGTTGTTCTTGACTTGAGGCTCCACAGTGGCTGTGAAGTCGTTGATTTGCTCTACGGCTTGGATTCTGACGGTGTCTACGCGTACGGAATAAACTTCATCTGACAGTTTCTCGATTTCCGTCTCTTTTTGCACGTCTTTTTTCGTTAAATCCTTTTCCTTTGAATCCCCACCACCGCATGAGGTGAGAAGCATAGAGGCTACTAATAGGTAACCCAAATTTCTAAGTTTGTCCATATTTCTTAATTTACTTTTTTTGTCGTTGGTATATTGTTTATTTCTCTTTTTTAGGAACCGCTATTGTTGAACATATTGTCCGTAGGCGTTTCCTAATACCTCGTCTACACCGTTCTTAGCAATGATGTAGTTGTAGATGGCTTGGTAATAAGCTAGGCTGGATTGCGTTAGGGCGTTTTCAGCCGAGGTGAGTTCCAATGAGGAGCCGGCACCTACTTCGTAGCGTTTTTGCGTGATGCTGAGCGCTTTCTCTGCCAAGGCCATTGCCTCTTTGGTGGAGCGGATGTTTTCTGCCGCTACGTTGAGGTTGTCTACACAGGACTCTAATTGCATCAACAATTTTCTACGGGTGTCCTCCTTCGTATATTCCATCTCGTCCAAAGCTATTTGGGCTTGCTTCTGTTTGTAAATGCGGCTACCTCCTTGGAAGATAGGCCATGCAAGCGAGAGGCTTAGGGTTGAGTAGGGGTTCCATTCGTAGTCGGCGAATTTGAAGTCGTCGTTAAGCGATGTCCATTGATAGACGAACTGAGCGCCGAGGGTAGGGTACCAGTTGGCTTTCTGCAGTTTCAATTGTCTTTCAAGAAGAGTCGTGCTTACTTCGAGAAGACGCATGTTAGGGTTGTCGACCAAAGAGGAGTCGAGTTCTTCCATCATCATTCCCCGGTAATCGTCGTTGACATAGTCGGAGAGCTTGCCTTTCACTTCGATAGGAAGGTCGGCAGGCAAGTTGGTCAGGACGCGGAGTTGCATCTTCGCCAACTCGATTCCGTTCTTGCAGGAGAGCAGGGTTGGTTGAATGTTTCGTACTTGAACCTCCGCTTGGATAACATCATATTCAGAGGTCTGTCCGTTCTCGAAACGTTTCTTGGTGATGCGCAAGTTCTCATTGGCTGTGTTCAAGCTCTTTTGGAGAACTTCGTAAGAGTCTTGAGCGTTGAGTACGGCATAGTAGGCGCTGATGACGCTGGACACTTGCGAGATTTTCGAACCTCTTGACTTCTCGACCTTTTCCATGACTGCCTCGGAGGTCAGTTTGATGGATTGCCACAACGGAACGTTGATAAGAGGCAGCTGAGCGGAGAATCCTGCCGCCCAAGAGTTGTCGGAGCCGATTTTCATGGATTGTCCGGCCATGCTCATGGTCTGCTTCTCGATGGTTCGTTGGTAGCTGGCTGTAGCCGAAATGCTTGGGAATAGGTTGGCCACACTCTCTTTCTTTGCGTAGTTGGCTTTTTCTATCTCCATGCCTGCAACTCTAATGGTAGGGTTTTGGTCTAAAGCAATGGTGATAGCCTGGCTCAAATCCAAGTTGAGAGTGTCGGGTTCGACATTGACTGTCAACGAGTCTTGACCGAAGGCGTTTGTTTGAAGTAGAAGGCAAGTTGTGATGAACAAGCCTCTTTTAATGAAACCTTTTGTCTCCATCTGTAAGTTTTGAGTTTTATTATTTTTCTTGTTTATTTTCTTCTATGTATTTCTTTATTGCCTCCAAGCCCTTTTCAGTGGCGATGCCTCGGAAGAAAGTGACGCACATGGTCTCATACAAATCCATGAATTGAAACTTGGAGCTCTTTTCGAAGACGATAGCCATCTGCTCGGCGAAAAGGTGGCTGAGGATGGCTGGATTAAGTGTTTTCAAAATGAAGCCGTCCTTCTGCGCGTCGTCGAAAATTTTGGTGAGGAACTCGCTGTTCTTCTCTTTGGAGTCCTCGTGCATTTTGCTGATCTTGGGGAAATATTTCTTCAGGTCGTCTATGAATCGATGGTTTACGCGGAGAAATCCCTCCTTGTTGGAGTTGTATAGGCTAAGAAGTGCCACAAATGCGTTGTCTGCGGATTTGTAGATTTCTTTCTGCTTGGAGTTGTTTTTTTGTACGAAGTGTTTGAGGCTCTCCATGATGAGTTCTTCCTTGTTTTGGAAAAGCTCGTAGATGGTGCGTTTGGACATGCCCAACTGTTCGGCAAGCTCGTCCATCGTGATGTTCTTGATGCCGTTGTTGAGGAACTGCCATGCAGCATGTTCAATGATTCTTTCTTTCGTGCTTGTCTCCATATTTATTTCTCAGGATCCCTTAAAGTTCACAAAATTTTGACCTTTTCTTAT
>JAFZKQ010000030.1 GCA_017553575.1 Paludibacteraceae bacterium | reverse complement strand
CACCGTCACCGTATCTGGCCCCGCACAAAGCGTATCAACAGAATCCCGAACCTGCTCCAACTCTTTGGCACCCGCTCCATTCTGGCAAGAAGAGAGGGAGAAAAAATACCCGACCCACAAGAAGGTCAACCAAACAAGTAATCTATCCATACCTATCCTATCAAAAAATTTATAGGCTGGCAACGTTCCCCAAGAACACCACCAACCTATAAACACTACTATTATAAAAAGACTATTTTAGAAACTGCCATTACAACAAATTACTTGCCAACTCCGACAAATGGCTACGCTCGCCTTTCACAAGATTGACATGAGCGAAAAGATCTTGTCCCTTCATCTTATCAATCATATAGACCAAACCATTGGACTGCATATCCAAATAAGGGGTATCAATCTGCTGAACATCTCCCGTGAAGACCATCTTACAGCCTTCGCCTGCACGAGTGATAATGGTCTTGATTTCGTGAGGAGTCAAGTTTTGAGCCTCATCCACAATCACATAAGTATTGGTCAAGCTACGTCCACGGATGAAAGCCAACGCCTCAATCACCAATTTTCCGCTCTTCTGCATATCCTCCAACAAACGCAACTCCTTGCTTGTCGGACCAAACTGGCCTTTAATCACATTCAAGTTGTCGAACAACGGTTGCATATAAGGGCCCACCTTCTGTTTCTCGTCACCCGGCAAGAATCCCAAATCCTTATTGGACATGGCTACGATAGGACGAGCCAACAGAATGTTGCCATAAGCCTCGTGCTGTTGCAAAGCCGCAGCCAACGCCAACAACGTCTTACCCGTACCTGCCTTACCCGTAACGGCAATCAACTTCAAATCCTCGTTCAAAAGGGCATCCAACGCAAACGTCTGCTCCGCATTTCTTCCCTCGATACCGAAAGCCTTGTACTTCTTCACCTTCAGCACACTCTTTGAAGCGGCATCATACTTGGCCAAAACCGTAGAACGACTGCTCTTCAAGACGAAGCACTCATTCGGATCAACTTGCTTCGGCAACTTAAACTCCTCCAACGGAACACCTGCGGACGAACTGTACAAACGGTCAATCACATCGGCATCAATATCTTCAAAGACATCGTGCGCCTTGTCGAAGACGTCGACATTCTTCACCTTATCGTTGTTATAATCCTCAGCCAACAAGCCTAGTGACTTTGCCTTCATCCTCAAGTTGACATCCTTGGAAACGAGGATGCTCTTCGTCTTCGGATGAGCCTCCGCCAAAGTCTCAACTACCGCCAATATCTTATGATCCGGAATTCTCTCAGAAAAGGCCTTTGAAATCTTCTCCGGATACTCAGAACCTGTATATACGAATAACTTTCCTAGACCAATACCAAGCTCCACTCCTTTCGAAAACATATCGTCGGTGGAGATCTCATCCAACTCCCTTACAAATTCCCGTGCGTTGAAATTTATCTGTTCGTTGCCCTTCTTGAATTTATCCAACTCCTCCAATACGACAATCGGCAAATAAATATCATTCTCCTGAAAATTGTAAATACACTTATAATCGTGAAGGATAACGTTCGTATCCAAGACGAAATTCTTCTTTGCTCCCATGATATTTAGTTTTAAAGTTTTTCAAAAAATACGTTTTTCCACGAAGAAAATGTCCGAACCCTATCTTATGGGATAAAATGAACGATTTTATCGTTTTTTATCCATACATTTCAACCCCATAAAAAGCAAATTCTTTAACTTCGCTTTATGTAAAGTTATATTTTAGTTTTAAATAAACCAATATAAACACAAAAAAATACGTGGAAATATGATGAATTATTCTGAAACACTAAATTTCATATATAATAGGATGCCGCTCTTCCAAATGGTCGGTTCGGCGGCCTATAAAGAGGGAATAGACGGAATGGTGGCCTTCGACAATCGGCTAGGCAATCCGCACAAAAGCTTCAAAACCATCCATGTGGCAGGAACAAACGGAAAGGGTTCCGTGTCGCACACTCTAGCCTCCATTCTCCAATCAGCGGGATACAAAGTCGGACTCTTCACCTCGCCGCACCTGAAGGATTTCAGAGAGCGCATACGGGTCAACGGAAGGCCGGTGAGCCAAAAGTTCGTCATTAACTTCGTGGAACAACACAAGGAGTTTTTCGACGTCATCTACCCCTCTTTCTTTGAGGTGAACGTGGCAATGGCTTTCGACTATTTCAGGGAACAAAAAGTGGACGTGGCCGTTGTCGAGGTGGGGCTCGGCGGCCGATTGGACAGCACCAACATCATCTCTCCAGACTTGTGCGTCATCACCAACATCAGCATTGACCACACCAACATCTTAGGCAACACACTCGGTGCCATCGCCAAAGAGAAGGCTGGCATCATCAAAAAAGGCATTCCTGTCGTCATCGGGGAGCACCATCCTGAGACAGACCCCGTATTCATCGAGAAAGCGAAAGAGATGGGGGCAGAACTAACCTTCGCAGAAGAGGCCTCAAAGGTTGAGTACCAAGGGACAAAATACGTCCGGAAAACACCTTACCAACAATTCTCCATCAACGGACAAAAAATCCAAACGCCACTTCTCGGACTCTACCAAAAAAAGAATATGCCGACAGCCTGGTGCGCCGCAAAAAAACTGCAAGCCATCGGGTACCACATCACAGACGAGCAAATCGAAAAGGGCTTCAGGGGCGTCATCAAGCAAACCCACCTACTGGGACGTTGGCAAAAATTGCAAGACAAGCCATGTGTCATTTGCGACACGGGCCACAACATAGCGGGTATCGAATATATTTGCAAACAATTGCAGGAGACTCCGCACAAACAACTCCGCATGGTCTATGGCATGGTGAGCGACAAAGATATCGACCACATTCTCCCTTTGCTACCCAAGGATGCCATCTACTACTTCACACAGGCGGCCAGCAAACGTGCCCTACCTGCCACGGAGATGCAAGAGAAAGCTCGCCGAGTGGCCGGATTGGAAGGCCGCTGTTTTTCGTCCGTAGCGGAAGCCCTCAACACCGCCAAATCGGAAGCCGACCCAGACGACCTCATCTATGTCGGAGGCAGTACGTATGTCGTGGCGGAGATTATTTAAAGGAGACTATAAAAGACAAGGGATGCGTCAATTTTCATTGACGCATCCCTATTTTTATATCAAATCATCATTTTGTAGCAGCTAAGAAAAGTAGATGTGGCAGCAAATCAATTCCCCGTAGAGACCTCTCCGATTATCACCTTCTCACCCAAGAATTTAGGCTCTTTTCCTACTACTAAATCAATGACCAGTTTAAAGCGCGCAAGATACTCCCTCAGAGCCGTTTTCAGACCAAACCAAGCATCAACATCCCTCGCATTAAATCCGATGGCTTCAATATCGTTATGCCTTGCCAAGACGATAGCCCGCTCATTATGAAACTCTTGCGAAACCACCGTATAAGAATCTTGTCCGAAGATAGCCTTACAACGAACCACAGAATCCAACGTACGGAAACCGGCATAGTCCAAATAAATCCGCTCCGCGGGCACGCCCCGTTTCACCAAATCGTTCTTCATATCGGTAGGCTCATCGTAATCCTTTTGGGAGTTGTCACCACTTGCAACGATATAATCCACCTTGCCCGCCTTGTACAAAGCGACAACCGCCTCTATACGATAACTATAATAGGCATTCTCCCTACCGTCCGAAAGATATTTTGACGTTCCCAACAAAAGAGCGACCTTGTTATGGGGAATGCTATCAAGCGAACTATAGAGGAAATCCGACGATTTGCACTTCACATAAACATTCGTAAAGATCAACAGAGCGCATGTCAGAACGAGCAACTTTATGATCAGCTTAGCTTTATTGATTTTCTTCATAAAAAACAAGTGTTAGAAACGCAGAAAGGCAAGATGTCGCCACCTTGCCTTATGCCAACAAGAAACGGAGCATTCTCCGTCCCTGTCATGAGACTATACTAGACCCTTAATCAAAGACTCCTTAGTTCCGTACAACAAATCCATAGGAGCAATTTCAGGCAATGCATAGCATCCTGGACGTTGCTTAAGAACGGCACGCGCACAAGAAGTCAAGACTTGAGCCGTCAAAGCTGGGTTGTTGATGTGCATACGGAACTCGAACAATTGGTTCTGAGTCTTACCAGACACACCCTTACGCTCGATCAACACACCATGACCCATATCCTTGCAATCATCTACGCTATCGACAGGGATGACGTGGAGTTCGTCATGTGCGAAGTAGTCATCAGCCTTCAACTCGTCATAAACTTGCTCAGCCGTGAAACCAGGCTCCAACTCCACATAAACCATACGGCTGTGGATGCTTTGACCCTTAGGGATTGTCATGGAGAGAGCATTCTTAACGCCCTTCTTACCACGAGCCACAACAGAGTGACCCATACTCATTCCAGGACCGAAGTTCGTATAAGTCAAACCCTTAGGAGCCATAGCCATCAAAAGAGTACGGACAACGGAATCTGTACCAGGATCCCAACCTGCCGAGATGATAGAAGCTACATTGTACTTCTTAGCGACAGCGTCCAAAGACTCATGAAGGTTCCAAACCTCACCGTGGATATCAAAACTATCGACAGTAGAGATACCCTTAGCCAAAATTGACTTAGCCACCTCAGGAATATTTCTGGTAGGAGTACAAAGGATGGCAACATCCACCTTGCCCAAGTCGTCAATATTAGAAACGACCTTCACATCAGCCAACTCTGCTGGCTTAGAAGAGGCATCGCGACGAACGACACCAGCCAATTCCATGTCTGGAGCTGCTTGAACAGCCTCTACACTGAAACGACCAATGTTTCCATAGCCGACAACCGCAACTTTAATCTTATCCATTATTTATATATTTTGTATTAATTATATTCCAATCAAAATCCACAGAATGAAACATCGAATCACAAAGACGACCTTCCACTCGTATACTCCTTATAAAAGGAACCTTTAAAAAGAAAGGATTAAAATCACAAACAAAGTGCTGTTTTCAATAGATTACGAAAAAACTGGTGAAACTTAGATTTAAAAAAAGTTCCCCGCACAAGGCGGGGAACCCTTTCTATTTTGGAATAATCTATTATACCAAACCTTGAGCCAACATAGCGTTAGCCACCTTAACGAATCCAGCGATGTTAGCACCCTTAACGTAGTTAACAACACCAGTCTTCTCATCCTTACCGTACTTAACACAGTTGTCGTGGATGTTCTTCATGATTGACTTCAACTTAGCGTCAACTTCCTCTGCAGTCCAAGAGATACGGCCAGAGTTTTGGCACATCTCCAAACCTGAAGTAGCAACACCACCTGCGTTAGAAGCCTTACCAGGAGCGTAAAGGATCTTAGCATCGATGAATGCGTTAACAGCCTCGATTGTAGAAGGCATGTTAGCACCCTCAGCTACACAGATAACACCGTTTGCCAACAAAGTCTTAGCATCGTCACCATCCAACTCGTTTTGAGTTGCACAAGGCATAGCGATGTCGAACTTAGCCAACTTCCAAGGACGTTGGTTCTCGAAATATTTAGCAGAAGGGAACTTAGCTGCATACTCCTTGATACGACCACGCTTTACGTTCTTCAATTCGAAGATGAAATCCAACTTCTCCTTAGAGATACCATCTGGATCGTAGATTGTACCGTTAGAGTCAGAAACAGTAACAACCTTTGCACCCAATTGAGTACACTTCTCAACTGCGTATTGAGCAACGTTACCAGAACCAGAGATAGCAACAGTCTTACCCTTCAAAGAGTCACCCTTAGTCTCCAACATATATTGTGCGAAGTAAGTTGTACCGTAACCAGTAGCCTCAGGACGGATCAAAGAACCACCGAACTCAAGACCCTTACCAGTCAAAACACCAGTAAACTCGTTTCTCAATCTCTTGTATTGTCCGAACATGTAACCTACCTCACGAGCGCCAGTACCTATATCACCAGCAGGAACGTCAGTGTCAGCACCGATGTGACGAGACAACTCAGTCATGAAGCTTTGGCAGAAACGCATTACCTCGTTATCTGACTTACCCTTAGGATCGAAGTCAGAACCACCTTTACCACCACCCATAGGGAGAGTAGTCAAAGAGTTCTTCAATACTTGCTCAAAAGCCAAGAACTTCAAAAGACCCAAGTTTACAGAAGGGTGCAAACGGATACCACCTTTGTAAGGACCGATCGCGCTGTTCATTTGAACACGGAAACCACGGTTGATTTGGTATTCGCCCTTATCGTCAATCCAAGGAACACGGAAGATGATTACTCTTTCAGGCTCACACATTCTTTCAAGAATCTTAGCCTCCTTATACTTAGGATTTGCCTCGATGAAAGGCATCAAAGACTCAACTACTTCTTGAACTGCTTGGTGGAATACTGGTTCGCCAGGATTCTTAGCCTTTACTTTCTCCATGAAAGCTTCAACACTTGCACTTGCCATAGAATTAATTTTAAAATTGTACTTACTCTCTTATATTTTATAAATTTCTTTTCTCTTACCTTTGAGCCTTAGCAATTGAAACTTTAACAAAACGTCACCTTAAATAGGTGAATAAAATACATTTTTACGCTTTTATGCCTAACTCGATGACAAAGATAGTATTTTTTTGACGAAACAAAAAAACTTTTGAACGCAAATCATACTACGCAATACAAACTTTTAACAATTCGTTACATTTAACATATATTTTAGCACCAAAATAAAATTTATAGCTTACTTTTGTATCGATTTATCATCAAACATATGCATGAATCTATATTTATTACATATAAATTCATGTAAAAATGCATTAAAACTTAATTTTGTATAAAAATTAGGAGTAGTGGAATTCCCATTAAAGCGACAAAAAAGATAGGATAAAGCCGTTTCTGCTTTCATTTTGATTTTTTGAGCAGATCCAGTCCCTATGACATTGCGTTT
>JAFZKQ010000029.1 GCA_017553575.1 Paludibacteraceae bacterium | reverse complement strand
CGCGTCGGTGCCCTTCCTTCTCGAAAGCGGGTGCAAAGGTAGGGCCTTTCCGCATTCCCTCCAAATCTTTTCGCATCTTTTTTCGATATTTTTTGAACCTCGTCTGATTTCCAGGCGGATACGTCGACATGTTTTCCGATTACGAATCCGTTTCCGAATCCGTAGGCTGAAGCCTACGGCTATGGATGTGTCGCCACTGCGTGGCGGGGCGTCCGACGGGGAAGCCACGGAGTGGCGAAAGATGCGTAGCCGTGGATGCTAATCCTCGGGCGAAAACGAAAGAAGGCGGATTCTACGAACCCGCCTTCTCTCATATTATCAATCAGATCAATCTGATTATTTCAAAATCACAGCTTGACCAGCTACGATGTAAGCGCCCTTGCTCAAGCCTGCGATACGAGTCTCGCCCTCGTTGTACTTCACATTAGCCTTAACCAATTGTCCATCGAAGTTGTAAACGGAAGTAACTCCGCTCTCGTTAGCGCTGATGACGATGTCACCTTCGTTAGCATAAACTACAACACCTGCATTTGCAGCAACAGACTCAACAAACGTAAGGCCGCGGTCTGCATCGAGGATAGCCAAAGAACGAAGCGATGGAGCACCCAATGGCGCTGTAGGAAGTGCGAATGCCGTGAAAGATGACACCTCAAACACTTCTTCATCTTGCTCAAACTTGTTAGTTTCCGAATTGAGGTAGTAAGCACTTCCCGAACCTCCTGTATCATACGTAGTCTTCATTACGTATGGACCAGCCGTCGTACCTTTGACCGTGACAGATTCAGAAGAATAAACCGTAACATTCTCGCCCTTAATTGTAAGGTCAGTATCAGTGAACTCGTTTTCTCCGTAAGATGCATCAGGGAAAGCGAGAATGTATGATTGGTTAGCCAAAAACTTAGGCTCATCCAAATTAGCGAAAAGAAGGCCTTCTGAGGTTGAACCGACAAACTGTTTCGCCCAATACTTACCATTCTCCTTTGTTGCATTCGTCAAAGGATTGATCTCAGGCTTTCCATCGAAAGGAATTGCCAAGGAAACCCATCCGCCATTCTTATTTGCATAATGGGTAATATCGTAAGTGAACGTCACTTTTTCAGCTACGAATGGTTCCCCATAGTAAGCGTAAGGGAAACCGTTGTACAAACGAATATCCTTCGCTTTGCCTTTCACAACCACATTAGGAACCTCTGTCCAATCTGCAGGCACCTCCTCTTCAAAGGTTATGAGCACGTTAGGTGTGCACTTCAATTCCGCCACGTCAGAAAAGAACTTCTTTTCAAAATCGCCTGGTCCAGCATAGACAATTCCCTCATAAAACTTGCCCGAAGCAGAGATGGTGATAGAACCATTTTCAACTTCCCCATATTCAAAGAAAGAGTACTCAGAGTCATCCTCCACAAAGAACAAAGCAGCCTGATTATAGATATTCAAATCCATCTCGAAATCAGTCACTTCTGGCGCATCTGCGGCAACCTCGATAGGAATCCTAATCGTCACCTCATCATCTTCCAAATCCTTAAAAGTGACATCGCCACCGGCAAGCATAACCAAAATGTAAGAAGGATCCTCTTTATCTTCCAATCTGAAAACGGGGTCATAGTTCTCTCCCTCCTTCAGGATACCACCAAAATCCAAATCCTTTTCATCACCAGGAGTGACTCCTTCTGGCACAGGAATATCAAATTGAAGACCCGAGAAGTGACTCCAATCTTCCTCCACTCCACTGATAGTAAACTCAATAAAAGCCTTATCACCAGGCTTAACCACAAGGTCCTTAAAGGTGACCGACTGAGCCTCCACTCCTGCCATGGAAGCGAGAGCCAAACCTAAGAGTAATAATTTTTTTCTCATACTTTATAATTTTTGTAATTAATATATCTCATTAATCCGTCCATGGTTATGATGTGTCGTCCCTTCGGGACGGGGGCAAAACCCATGGGGGGTGTGCCTTCCCTTCGCCACGGGTTGAAACCCATGGCTATGGTGTGTCGTCCCTTCGGGACGGCGGGCTATTTCACATTCTTTTTAACCATAGAGACATCCGCGGCATTCACTTTTCCATCCTTGTTCACATCATAAACACTATAAGGATCTGTGTACGAACCGAATTTTTCCCAACCGAGTGCGTTAGAATAGGCATCCCATGCCGACTGCGGAACGAGGAGTCGCGCTGCCCCATAGACAGCAGGCTTAAATGCCGACGGATCCAAATCAGCAGGTTTTTGCGAATCGCAAGAGACTCTCCTGATTTTCTCCGAACCGAACGCCTCCGCACCGATATAGTGGATGGAAGAAGGGATAGCGATTTCTGACGAAATAGCCGGCAACTTGGCGAATGCTCCGCTCTGAATTCCCACAAAAGAATTGCCCACGAAAGTGATGGAGGTGAATTTGTCGTTTGGCCACCCCTTCGCAGGCTCAGCAATGTATCCGCCACCAAAAATTGTCAACTTTTTATTTTCTGCCAAATAATAGGCATCCCCACATTTTCCAGAAGCCAAGAAAATGTTAGACTCCGAGAATCCTGCATTGACGAAGTTCTTTTTGATAGTTTCGGAAGTGACATAGACTTTCGCCTTTGTCTTGACCGTATCGTTAAAGGCATTTGTAGGAACCTTTGCCTCGGAAACGCAATAGATCTTCGAGATGGAGAGGTTGGAGAATGCGTTCGAAGCAATTTCTGTAACATTAGCCGGAATATTGAAGTTTGAGACAGACTGGGAAGCGAAACAGCGTTCATCAGCCTTCTCTACCAAAAAAGTTCCAAATTCAGGACGAACGGAATAGACAAGAAGCTCATAGTCTTTATCATAGAGACGATTTGCCTCCTCTCCCCTATCATCCTTAGAAGTGTAGTATTTTCCCTCACTCACCACAAGGTTTTGTATGTTAGAATTATCAAATGCGTTTTGAACGTTCCGCAACGTAGAAGGGAGCGCGAGTGTTTTCAAAGAAGTGCACCCCGAGAATGCTGCTCCATATATATTTCCAAAGCCTTCCGGCAAACTTATGCTTGTCAAGTTCACACAATCCTTAAACATACTCACGTAAAGGGAGGTAACAAAATCGTTAAACCCGGTAATGCCTGACTCTACCACGACACGCTTGATTGACTCTCGAACCTCCTTCTTCTCTGTCCAAGGTGCCTTAGTGACCGCACCCGACCCAAAGATAGTAAGGACACCGTTTTCCAAGAAGTAGGAAGCCTTTGGCCCACAAGCCTCGCAAACCACCACGGAGGTAAAGCCATAGGATTCATAGCATTTTTTTACCTCTTCACTCGATGCATAGACCTTAACCGATTGCAAAGTCGAAGGCACCTTCTCAGCCGAAGAGAACAAGTTGGAAGCATAGATAGCTGAAGCAGAAACAGGCCAACTGTTTATGGTCTTGACAGAAGCAGGAATGACCAACTTGCCGACAGGTCCCCAGAAAGCATCTCCCTCAATATTCTCCAATGAAGGCGGAAGAGTCACATTGGCAGTGGTGGATGGACAAAGAATCAAACTTCGGCAACTCTTGTCCATCAGTATACCATTGTCCCACGTGAAATCAGAGTCAGCACCAGCAGTGACCATGATATTATCTGAAAGAAATCCACATTTCTCATACCAAGCCTTCATGGTCGCATTTTGGACATAAACTGTGATTTTTTTCACGGGAGTAGAACCTTTAAACAAATCCAATTGTTCTTCATCAGACATTGTTTGCTGAACAAATTCCCTCTCATCGACCAATACCTTTAGCCCATAACAATTACAGAAAGCCCTTTTCCCTATAGTCGTAACACTGGAAGGAATCTTGATATACATAAAGCCAGAGGTTAAAAAAGCACCCCAACCAATCGTTTTCACTCCAGAAGGGAGGGAAATCGATTTAATAGTAGTACCTGCAAAAGCCTCCTCACCTATGGAAGTAACAGTAGAACCCTTGAATGTTATATAGGACCAATCGTTAAAATCCCCACTCCTATACCAATTAACAAAAGCAGCATCAGAAATAACCGTCACCCCTGTTCCTATTTCAATCTCTCTACAAGAACTCTTAATATATTCATATTCAGGCAATTTTTCAAGACCCCACAACGCTCCATTGCCAGATATCACCAACTTGTACGAATCAGGGTTGTAACTCCAAACACAATCTCCCACCTTACCGCTTGTCACCTCTCCCCAAGCCGCAGCCACTGAGAGCGAAAGGCAACTCAAAAAAAGCCCTAAACTTCTAACTAAATTGTTCATACAAAATATTTTAAAAGATAATTTCAAGATCGTTATAAAATTCCTTGTGATAGGCATTATCGAAAATCGAAATGGATAGATCTATTCCATCATAATAATGCTTACACCAATGAACAAAGATAGACAAATGTCAAAAAATCTGCAACATAACGAAAGATTTTTTCACGGAAATTCATTTAACTTTTCTTGATTCTTCCCAATCAGTATCATGGAAGCAAAATGAGGCGGAAGGGATTTTTGTATCAGGCTCCTGCACTCCTTTGGCAGAAAGCCAACCCTACTAGTAACCGAGTACGCAGTGCCTGGGAGTCATGACAGGCGACCACGAGGCTGGAAGCCATCCCTAATACATGTATGATACGAAGGCTTCCAGCCTGTAGGGGAAAGTGAGCAAAGCCCCAATAACATTTTGAATCATAAAAAGAGCCGTGGATCTATCATTCTTCTACCAGATAAGGCAAGAAAAGATGTCGGTAACAGACAAAGATGCCAAAAACGGCCTGCCGTAAAAACCTGACAACAAAAGGGAGCGGTTCTACTGCATTATCAGAATATATAGAT
>JAFZKQ010000028.1 GCA_017553575.1 Paludibacteraceae bacterium | reverse complement strand
GACCTAATGTTGGGTCGTTGAGTTTGTGGAGATTACGAAGTTGATCTCGTGTGATAACACGAGGTCCCTGCTCGGAAAAAAGAACGGCAATATCTTCTTTGCTCCAAGAACTACCCAATATCCATCCGAAACTACCATCCCTACATATAAATAAAAAAAACACTTTGCACATTACAAAAAATGCTTTTTCTGTAATCATATCCTTTTGGTCTTCCTCATCCAACTCTATAGCCTTATCGATTTCCTCAAAATGCCATCTGTAATAATCCAAAAGGTAGCGAGGTACCTCTTTGATGTATCGCTCCTCATTTTCCATGTATGTTTGATAGGCCTTCCTTTGCACATCAAGAATGCCTTCCTGATTTTCATCCTGTACTAAGAGTTCCACCTCAACATCAGATCCAAACAAGGATTTGTTCATGCTTCTCCACCAGACATATCGGTCAAACTCTAATTCTCCTAATATTTTATCTTTCATGATTTATATATATTATTATTGATTGTTATCTTCCTCTTCCTCCAACATTAGCTTTCTGACCTTTCTCTACATTTGCACTAGTACCAGTTGTTGTATTCGATTGACCACCGAACACCTCCATACCCAATTTATTTTCTTCACTGACACCACCCTTATGAGCAGCGTTTGAATGAAGGATGGATGGGATTTTCATCATGGTTTGGCAATCAGGACACGGGGTTACACCCATGCCTATGATATGCCGTCCGTTCCGGACTCGTGGAGGAGATACAAAAGATTGTTGCAGAGTGAAAGACTAAGAATACATGAAAGAAGACATTGGAATAATCACATTTACATTTCCGTCGACCCATTCTATGGCCATTCCATTCTCCTCTGTCGGCGACTCACAGTTCCATGCCAATCTGCCATCTTCCTTGATGAGTAAATGATCAAAAGACAATATGTTAATCACCTTGTCGCGTGTGATATGCTCTTTGTCCATAGGCTCTGGTATTTCAAGGTAATCCTTGAATGAATCATAATAATGTATATAATAATCGAGCATCTCAGCCTTCAATTGTTCTATGTAGTCTGAGAAATGCGACAAATAGTCCAGATATATGGCTCGTTGTTGTTCCGTGATCTCTTTCTGGTCACCTGTGTCAACTGATACGGGTGATGTCTGAAGCTCACCTTGAAATCGGTACACATCAAATTTTCTCCATGTTGTGAATTCTCTAAACATTGTGCCAAAGACCTTGTCATAAATCTTTTCGTATGAGGAGAGTCCCCTTAGTTCATGCGGATTCATCCAACTTGGGATTTCTTCGGAAAGAAGCAACGCCATATAACTTTTATCCCAATTTGTATAACAGATCCAACCATAATTACCATCTTTGTCAATATAGAGTGTTTTGGGCAAAGCGGTGGAGACAACAACCTTATGCTCGGAATTCAATATAGTATCTGCAAGTTTTTCATCCCTCACATAGGCGGTCAACAACTTCTTGTTCATGTCGGCAAAATAAGACTCTTTTTTCTGCAGATAATCCGAATAAGCCTTCTGCTGTGCTGGAGTTATACCCTCTTCCGCACTTCCCTCCAACTCTATCTCCAAATTTTCAGGTGTATCAAAGAAACTGTTCTGTTCCAAACCTTTCCAAGCCTTTTCTCCGTCATGGACTAAAAGGCCTAATGTTGAGTCGTTGAGTTTGTGGAGGTGGCGAAGCTGATCTCGTGTTTGCAAGACTCGTGGTTCTGACTCTGACAGCAGTACAGCAAAACCTTTCTTATTCCAAGAGCAACCCAATATCCATCCAAAACTGCCATCCCTGCAGATAAACAGAAAGAACACTTTGCACATTCTAAAAAGAACACTTTCCGTAATAGTATCTTTTTGTTTGTCATCTTCAAGTTCTATCACCTTATCGATTTCTTCAAAATGCCATCTGTAATAATCCAAAAGGTAGCGAGGCACCTCTTTGATGTATCGCTCCTCATTTTCCATGTATGTTTGATAGGCCTTCTGTTGTACATCGAGGATACCTTCATGATTCTCATCCTGTACGAGAACTCGAATCAAAACATCACTTCCATACAAAGATTTATCCAAGCTTCTCCACCAAATGTTTTTTTCAAACTCTACTTCTCCAAAAATTTTATCTTTCATTGTCTTTTCTATTAATTAGTCATTTTCATTACACCGATATTTTCACTCTGACCTTTCTCCCCATTTACTCCATGTACTTTATTACTCAAAATGACATCAGTATTAGAGTCAAATGTTGAAACGCCTTCCCTTTTAACTGCGTTCACACCACCTGTATGACTGACATTGCCAAGAATAACTCATCTCACCTTCAGTCGGAAATTAATCACATCGGGAGTGGATAGCTTAACAAGTTCTATGAACTGCAAAAAATTGATTCTAGGTTAGCCATGATTTATAGATAAATTTAAAAACATAAACTGTTTTACATTGCTAATGTAAGTGATTTTTTTGACATGGCAAAGCCTCTTGAGGAGAATAGCCAACGGGGAAACAGACACTCCGATAGCCTTGCCTTTTAATGGGAGGACCTATTCACAAGTTTAGCAGTTCGATCAAATAGGGGGTAATGGCGGCGGTCAGAATTCCGTTGACGGTGAGGCCTAAACTGGCGTAGGCTCCGTATTTGTTGCCCACTTCCATGGCTGCGGATGTGCCGACGGCATGGGAGGCTGTGCCCATGGAGAGACCTTGGGCGATAGGACTTTTCACTTTGCCCAGCCGTAGGACTTGAAATCCGATGATGGCTCCTAATAGTCCGGTGCAGACAACTACGGCAGCTGTGAGGGCCGGTATGCCACCAATGACGCGCGTCGTCTCCATGGCGATCGGGGTCGTCACGGATTTGGAGGCAAGGGATAGAATCACCTCTTTGCTTGCACCGAGCGCCTTGGCTATGAGTACGACGGAGAGGATGCCGGTGATGCATCCTGCAATCTGTGAGAGTAGGATAGGGAAGACCTGCTTCTTGATGGCTTGAAGTTGTGTGTATAGCGGTACGCCTAAGGCCACCACTGCCGGTTTGAGCCAGAACTCGATATACTTTCCTCCCTCTTGGTAGGTCTCGTAGTCGATTCCCACGATCTTCAGGAAGAGGATGATGACGGCTATGCTGAGAAGGATGGGGTTGAGGAGGATCCATCCTGTCTTCTTCTGGAGAAGTTTGGATAGATGGTAAACGCCAAAGGTGATGGCGATGAGGAATAGCTCATTTTTTAGAAACTCCATTGTTCTTTCGTGTTAATTGGTGAACCCATCCTGTTACGACAAGGACGAGGATGGTGCTGAGGATAGTGGCCCCGATGATGGGGATGAATTGGGCCTTGATCAAATCGAAATAGAGCATCAAGCCCACGCCTGGCGGTATGAAGAAGAAGGCCAGGTTGAAGGAGAGAAATTCGGCTATTCCTTTGACCCAGTCAAGTTTCACGAAGCCCAATTGTAGCAGGAGGGTGAGCGTCAACATTCCGATGATGCTGGAGGGCAATTTGGTGCCGGTGAGATAGACCAGCAACTCCCCGAAGGAGAGGCATCCGAAGATGATGGCACACTGAAGAATCATGTTTTTCATATCCTTTTCGTTTTGAAGTGCAAAGATACTCGGAATTCGTGAATTTTCGGAACCTCGCCCCATAGAAAGAGAAGAGCCTCCGACTCAAGATTTGAGTGGAGGCTCTTGCTGTAGGGTGATCAAACGTTTATTTTACTACGTTGACCCATTGTCCTTTCGTCCTTGCTGAAATGCTGTTGTCATACATATACTCGCATGAGCAAGCAGGCAAGAAGAATCGACCTGTGTAAGCGGCATGCAAATCGACGTAGAATGTCTTTGTGTTGCCGTATGGCAGGTTGAAGTAGGTCAAGACGCGGTCGTCACGGATGTCTTGGTAAGAGAAGTCGGAGTTGCGTTTGTCGACGTCTCCGTTCAATCTCTTGTTGAGAATCTCCCAACCTGAAGGGAAGATTTGGGTAAGCGACAATTCGCTATAATCTTCGAAGGAAGAGATGTTCTTGACTGTGACTCTTGCCACGAAGTCCGTACCTTGCTGCAAGTTGCTGATGTCGATGGTTGAACCGTTGACATCGTAGTAAGAGATGTTGAGTTGCAATCCTTCTGACTTAGCAGGACTTAGGTCTTCCATCGGAATTCCGGATTGGGACAAGGATACGAACAGCGTGCTGTTGCCCTTGTTGGTGACGCTCACTTTGCCCGAACCGCCCTTCGATGCATCCAATCTCTCTTTGATGATGTTCTTGTCGCTCTTGGCAATTGCCTCTTTACCGTTTTGGCTGAAGGAAGCGTTGATGCCGCTACCTTTCTGTCCGTTGGCCAATTTGCTCATGGCAATCAAGGCGTAGGCTGTCTCCTGCGTACTTAACCATCTGTTCGAGTTGAGTTCCTTCGCGATGGATTGAGCCAACTTGAAGGCTTGATCCTTCTCATCCAAGAGGAGGAGAACCTCCATTACCATTGCCTCGTCGCGGAGTTGAGAACCGAAGGTCTCGTAGTCGCGCCTATTATAGTCGGAAGGATTGTTGGACGTGAGGCCTTCGATGATCTTGTGTGCGGTCTTCTTGTCGCCGATAAGGGCGTAAGCGCCGGCCAATCTCCATTTAGCTTGGAGCGACAAATCTTTCTCCTCTTTCAAGCGGTTCATCGCACCCTTGGCAGGCTTTCCGTTGGCAGCCAACGTGTATAGACGATAAGCTTGGATGAAGTCGTCGCCTTTGACTTTCGACTTGTCATTCTTATAAGTTCTCCAAACCCATTCGGAAGCCTTCTTCGTCTGGTATTTGTTCCAAGAGGCAAGGAATGAGCTTACGTTGTAACCCTTGCTTTGAGCCGTAATCATGAAGTCGCCCACGTAGTTGTTGACCCAATCGTAGGTGTAGTTACCGCCCATCCAGTAGCTGACGGAACCGTCGCTCATCTGCATTTGTTCCAACTTCTTGATGGTGTTCTTCACGTTTGTCTCGCAATCGGTCTCCTCTTTTGTCGTGAGGTTGCACAAAGTTGGCAAGAACAATTGAGGGAATCCCTTTGACGTAGTTTGCTCCGCACATCCGTGAGGGTAGCCGATGAGGTATTCCAAACGGTTGTCCAAGTTGATGGCTGGCATGGTACCCAGTTCGAGGGCAAGGGTGTTCGTTCCCTCCATACCTACGAGGTTGTAATCCAAGTTGGCTGTCTTGCCTGGCTCGATGGTGATGCTTTGGCAACTCGTTACGCGCGGATTAGGATTGCGTACCTCCAACCAAATCTCAGTGGATGCTTCGTTAGAACCATCTGTTGCCTTAACGGAGATCTTCTGTTTTCCGATCTTGTTGGCAGCCTTCAAGTTGAATGTCGTAACCTTGTCGCCACGGCCTTCGATGCTGGCTTCCTTCGTTGCGTTGTCTTCGAGTTTGATGACATCTCCTGCCGTAACGGTTATCTTAACGTTCTTGTTCTTGTCGCTGTTGTTGAAGACGTTGACAGGGAGCGTGAGGTCTTCGTTAGGACCTGCTACACGAGGCAAAGTGGCCAATACCATGAGTGGGCTTGTCACCTTGACTGCCTTCTCGGCATTACCGTAGGCCTTTCCGTTTCCGGCTACGACCATGACTCTCACAGAACCGTAGTAGTTTGGCAAGTCGATCTTGTGGCTAGTCTTCTTGCCTGCACCCAATTTGCAAGGGCCGATGAATTTGACGATAGCCTTGAATCGTTTCTCGGCTTGCTCCTCTTGCGCTTGCTCTGCGTCGTCACCACCGATACCGAAGAGTTTCTCGATTCTACCTCCGTAAGCACCGATGACTTGATCGTAGATATCCCAAGTGTTGACACCCAATGCTTCACGCTTGAAGAACTCGTTGTGTGCGTTCGGCGTTTTGAAGTTGGTGATGTCGAGCAGACCCTCGTCCACGATGGCCAAGGTATAATCCATCTCTTGCTTGTTCTCCTCGGAAATCTTCACCTCGAAAGGTTTTCCGGAGGTTACTTCGTCGCTCATGTCGATCTTAGGTCTGAGGATGGTCTCCTTGTCTTCCACCGTGATGCTTTGTACACCGTACATACGGATAGGAAGGTCGTTGGCCGTCGTCTTGTGAGGTTGGAGCAACGTGATGTTGAGGTAAACGTTAGGCACCATGTCAGGCGTTGCCACGATTTCGAATGTGGTCTCGCTGTTGCCTCCCTTGGCAGTTACCCATTGGGAAGAGATGATGCGTGAACGGTTCTCTAAGGAAACCAAAGCACGGCCTCCGTTGGTAGTAGGAATGCTTACCTTGATCTTCTCTCCTACGTTGTAGGTCATCTTGTCGGTCGTGAAGGTGAGCATGGTAGCTCCGCTTGGATCGTTCTTCTTGGATTTGCCTACGCAAGACTCCCAGTCGAACAAGGAGATGCAACCTGTGCTATGTCCTTCTTCATTACTTACGATGATGAAGTAACGGCCCCAATCGTCGTCGTCGATGTTGATCGTGAATTTACCCTTACCACCCTCTGTGTAGAAGGAACCTTCCGTATGGATGGAAGCGTATGTGTTGTTGATATAGTAGGCGAGACCGTCGTCGCTTCTGGAATCCCACCACCAACGCCAGGATAGCTTGTATACTTTGTAAGTTATCTTTTGCGTGAATTTTTCGAGGTTACCGTTCTCGTCAACCACTACTACGTTGAACGTGTTGTCCTTCTCTGTGTAGTAGATGCCTCTCTTGTTTGGAGCTTCAGGCGCTTTGATACCTACATACGAAGAGTATGGAGAGTATTTGAGGGTAGTGGAGTTGATGCTGAAGTCACCCTCGCCCTCGAATACGCGAGAGGAGAACGTCGCTTCCAACATACCAGGTGCGTTGCTGATCCTTGGCATGTAGGCGTTGAAGTAGATGTTACCGTTTGCGTCGGTCCTACCGTTATAGATGTTGCGTTCCTCATCCCTGAATTCGTTGGCAGCAGGGCTTTCGAATGTATAGTCTTTGAATTGTTCGAAGGCTGTCTTTGCTCTCCTCATCTTTACGTTAACCGTTGCTTTCATGTCGGCAGCCTTTCCTCCGTGCAACCACTCGGAATACAAGTGGAAGTTGTTGCTTTTGCTACCGTGAAGAATCGTCTCGCTGGATTCCAGCTTAACCTTCAAACGGTTAGGCTTAACCGTCTCAATGTTCAACGCTTTGCTGAATTGTGCGCCTCCCACATTGAAGGAGATGTTCCAGATTCCTGTTGGAGCTTCCATATCCGTAGGGATGCGGAATGAGTAGATGGAAGAGTTTGTGTGGTACTTCTGTACGGACTTCGTATATTTCTGTCCTCTTGGTGTCACGAGGTTCATCACGATAGGGTGGTTCTCCGGAATCATCTTCTCTTGGTCTTGGAGCATGAGGGAGATGTTCAAGGTGTCGCCTGGTCTCCATACGCCACGCTCGCCATAGATGTAGCCTTTCAATCCCTTCTCGTATTTGGCACCTGTCACGTCGAAGCTTGACAAGGAGAGTGCACTCGCATCGTTGATTTTCAAGAAGTTCTTTTGGTCTCCTTGGCTTACCTCGATGAAGATTGGCTTCTCCTTTTCGTAGGTGAATTCGGCAAAACCGTCGCCGTTGGTTGAGGACTCTCCGAGCAACTCTTGTTGGAAGTTGTAGAACTTAACCTTAGCTCCGCTTTCTGGTTCGGTGCTCTTCAAGTTGGTTACGATAACCTGTACTTTGTTGTTCGTTCCGAGTTTTGCGATGACACCCAAGTCGGAAACGAGGATGTTCGTTTGAGCCCTGCGGTAAGAGGCTTTGTAGTAAGCGTTGTAGCAAGGGTTGTCGCCGATGTATTCGCCATCATCGTCGTAGCTGCTATAATAGTCGTTGTCGTAGTAATAGCCGTAGTTGTCAGGGTCGCTTCCCCATTCGGAAGTTACGCCGCTGTAGTCGTACTCGTCGTCATTCTCCTCGCTGCCCTCTTTGTCGCAAGGGTAGGTTGAATAGCTCTTCTTGAAGGAGAGGATGACAGAGTAGACGCAACCAGGGTCCTTATTGACAAGCTCCTTCAAGTCGATGAAGTAGTTCTGCCATTGGGTGAGGTCGTATCCAGCCTCTTCCAAGTTGATGGTCTTGGTGAGGATAGGCTTAGCCACACGTTTCAACTCACGATTTCCGCCGAGGTTGTTTACTTGGAGGTGTTGGAAAATGTTTTCGTTCCTGATTTTCAATACAGTAACGTCAACAGATCTCAAGCTGACAGCTTGGAAAGGAAGTATGGCTCCGTTGGTGGTTGGAAGAATAGAACCATTGTTGGTGAATTTTACGGCAGGCTTGATGCTTTCGAATCGGATCTCGAAGCTGAAAGTCGATCCTAGGGTGCTACTGTTGGCACCCATCAAGCTTTTGTCTATAATCAGTGTCTTTTGGTTTGTGAAGTTCTTGCTTGGGAAAACTTTCACAACGCTGTTTTCTTTGCTGATGTTGCATTGAAGACCGTCCGAGAAGTAGATCTTGCTCTTGAGGTCTTGAGCTGGCAATGCTTGATTGAAATAGTATTCAACATGGGCATCCTCCCCATTGAAGATCTTGCTGCCGATGATTTGGAAGATCTTGTTTTGGTGTATGGTGACGTTTATATCCACTTTCCCACTAGGTTCGCAACCAATAGGTTTTCCTGTATAGGACAATGTCAAATCTTTGTTGGTCTCGCTACTTTTGATGTTGCTGACTTTGAAATGGGAAAGGCAACCGATCGTTTGCGGGATAACTGCGCCCCATTCGATGTTGTAAGGCTTGCCGTCTATGGAGGCGGAGAGCAACTTGGCTATGACTTCGGGATCTTCCCTGTCTGCCAGATGGAACGTACCGTTCACTTCTACGCTTCCGTCTTCTTTGTAGATAGGCATCTCAGTGACGAGGGAGAGGTGTTGCTCGATGGCCTTGAATGGGAATTTGAAATCGTTGTTCTTTTTGTCGGTCACCTCTTGAACTTCCGACAAATGGAAGGTGGCAACGTATTCTTGACCGCTCTTCAGAAGTTCGTTTGGCTTGAACTCGATGGTGTATTGGTCGACCCAACGGGCCTCACCCTCAATCTTAGGCGAGAACTCGAAGATTTTCTTAATGGCTTTATCCTTGTCTTCCGAATTGAATTTAGCCGATGGATTGGCCAATTTTACGATGATGGAAGAGTGCTTGGAGATGGATCCAGCCGTAAACTCGTTGATGTACTGTAGGTATTCAGCCTCGTTGGAAATGTCGTTGTCGCCCCCGCAGGAGGACAGGACGGCCATCAGAAGAATGAGCCATCCCAATATTCGTGTTTTATGCATAGGAATGAATTTATTAATTATTTTCATGAAAATAAATGTTTCCTTTTATATGGGAGTGTCGTAAAACGGTGATTTATGGCCACTTACGCCTATCTTCTTTGGGGAATTGTCCATAGAAAACGTGGAAGAGCGGGGGAGGCACGTTAAATAGCGAAAGGCGAAGAAACCTTTCGATCCCTTCGCCCCTGAGCAGTGTATATTGAATTTGACACTCTCTTTTTGGTTATTATGCCAAGTAATCTGCAGAACAGAATCCGAATACTTTCAAATTCTCAGCATTGACATAATAAACGGCTTTCCAACCGCTGACAGATACAGGCGAGTTGAAAACGTGAACTTCTGTTCCCTTTGGCAAGGTCAATAAGATTTTGCCGTTTGTAGAGGGAGTATCGCGGAGGTTTAAGTTGTCTTTGTTTGTATTAACTTTCATTACTGTTGTTGACTCTCCCGCTTTGAAAGCTGCACGGATGTCATCTTGTGTAGATAATGTTGCCATAATTTTGTTTTGTTTTTTAAGTTGTTTAGTTATTGATTGTTTTTTTCTCGTCTTTTACGAGTGTAACAAAGTTATATTATTTTTTGATTTTTCTATATGTTTTTGTGACAGAAAATTTCATTTTTTTACTTAGTATGGTTGGAAAATAAAATCTTATTCTGTTATGTTTTTGATTTGCAGAAGATTTGCGTATGAAAATAAAATTTTATTTCGTGGGGTGGAGATGCTCGTTTTCTCTGCGGACCTAAAAAAAAGAAAGGCAGTCCCGAAGAACTGCCTCTCAGAGCCACTAGCCGGACTCGAACCGGCGACCCACGCATTACGAATGCGTTGCTCTACCAACTGAGCCATAGTGGCGTTTGCGGATGCAAATGTACACCAAAATCTCGATTAATGAAACTTTTTTTAGCCATTTTTTAAAATAAAAAATCATCTGTTTCATTTATAGGGAGATAGTGTGCTCCTTATTGTTCCTCCTCGATTTTGAGAATGCTTTTCAGATTGATGGAGGCTTGCTCCAATTTGTTTTTTAGTCGATCGTAGTCGCGTTGGCGTATGCTCAGTGTCATGGAGCATTCCATATCGAACGCTTGGTTGAGAATGGTGGGTTCCTCCTCTTTCACGATTTTCATGATTTCGTTGAGGAAGGGGTATTCGAAGTGGATGACAAGCACCTTGTCTATGGTCTTTTCGATGATCTCATTGTTTGCGATGGCGTCGCTGGCACTCTCCTTATAGGCGTTGATGAGACCGCTCGTCCCCAGTTTGGTGCCTCCGAAGTAACGAACGATGACAAGCAATGTGTTTGTCAGGTTGTTGGATTGCAGTACGCCGAGCATGGGGCGGCCGGCTGTTCCGGAGGGTTCTCCGTCGTCGTTGGCCCTGAACTCTTTCCCTTCGGGACCTAATATATAGGCGAAGCATACATGGCGGGCGTCATGGTAGAGTTTCCTCTTCTCTTCGATGATGGCTTTGATTTCCTCTACCGTTCGTACGGGAATAGCGAAAGAGAGGAATTTGCTTCCTTTCTCCTTATATAATCCTTCGGAAATTTTGTTGATGGTAAGATAGGTGTCTGCCATATTCGTAGTAATGAGGAAAGGCGGAGAGTGGAAGATTTCTCTCCTAATCTCCGCCTTGGTTCTTATTGTTCAGCTTTATTTGTGACGGCTGAAACTGTCTTTGTTTCTCTTTTTCGACTTCTTGCTGAAGGGGTTCTCCTCCCGTGAACGTTTCCATTCATTATCGGCGTTCTTCTTGTTGCAACGGGCGAACCATTCGTCGCGTTCTTCCCTTTTTTGCTTATCCCAATCACGGTCACGATCTCTGTCACGGTCGCGTCCTCTCTCCCTGTCGCGGCGACGGTCGGAACGGTTTCTTCCGCCTTCCTTGCTGCTTCTGTCGAAACTGCGCGTGCGGCTCTCCTTGGCTTCTGCAAGGGTGATGCCCTCGTTCTCGTGGACGGTAAATGCCTGCATCATGCGTTGTACGTCGGCACTGTCTACGTCGAAGAAGGAGTAGCGTGGTGTGATCTCGATGTCGCGCACGTCAATGTCCTTGTCGCCCGTCGTGTCGTTGATGATGCCCAGCACACGTTTAGGTGTGAATCCGTCTCGTTGTCCGAGGTTTATCTTGAGGCGAACCATCTCGCGGTTGCCTTTTTTCTTGCGGTCTCTTTCGCGTGAACCAACCTCTACGTTGATGTCGTCGGCATCCTTGTAGTAGTTGAGGAATCGGTTGAACTCCAAGGAGACGAAGTTCTTGATGATTTGTTCGCGGTCCATCTCTTCCAATTCCTGCATGACCATAGGAAGGTATGGTTCAATCTGTTGCTCGTCCACCTCGGCGTTCTTGAGACGATTGATGAGGGAGAAGAGTTGGCTCTTGCAGACCTCCAAACCAGTAGGCACGACGCCACGTTCGAACTTCTTGTTGATGATCTTTTCGATGCTGCGGATTCTTCCAGCCTCTTTGGAGTGAACGATGGAGATGGAGATACCCGACTTGTTGGCGCGACCGGTACGACCGCTTCGGTGCGTATAGCTCTCGATGTCATCTGGCAAGTTGTAGTTGATGACGTGGGTCAGGTCGCTTACGTCCAAACCTCTGGCAGCCACGTCTGTAGCCACGAGCAGTTGGAGGTTTTTGATGCGGAATTTCTGCATCACCGTGTCACGTTGCACTTGGGAGAGGTCGCCGTGCAAGGCGTCGGCATTGTAGCCGTCCTGCATCAACTTGTCTGCGATGTCTTTGGTCTCTTGCCTTGTGCGGCAGAAGATGATACCGTAGATGTCAGGGTTGACGTCGACCACACGTTTGAGTGCTTCGTAACGATATTTAGCGGGAACCATGTAGTAGATGTGCCTTACGTTGTCCGAACCGGAGTTCTTCTTTCCGATGGCAATCTCCACACTATTCTTCATGTATTTCTTTGCGATGTTCGCGATCTCGTTAGGCATGGTAGCGGAGAAGAGGAGTGTACGTCTCTCCTCTGGCGTCTCTTCCAAGATGCGCTCAATGTCCTCTTGGAATCCCATGTTGAGCATTTCGTCAGCTTCGTCGAGCACCAAATACTTGATGGTGGAGAGGTCTACCTTCTTACGCTCGATGAGGTCGATGAGTCGGCCGGGAGTAGCCACCAAGATTTGAGGAGGAGTGTCCAATTGCTTGTATTGGCGGACGATGCTCTCACCACCATAAACGGGCACGACCTTGAATCCTTTGATATATTTCGAATAATTCTTCAAGTCGTTGGCAATCTGCATACAGAGTTCTCGTGTAGGAGAAAGCACCAATGCCTGAATCGTGTTGATGGAACTGTCGATGAGTTGAAGGAGCGGAAGACCGAAGCCGGCTGTTTTTCCTGTTCCTGTCTGTGCTAAAGCAACAAGGTCAGATTTGTCTTCGCCTAAAAGGAAAGGCGTTACTTTTTCTTGGATGGGCATGGGCTCAACAAAGCCTAGTTCTTCAATGCCCTTAAGGATCTCTTCTTTTAATCCTAATTCTTGAAATGTCATAATGTAATAAATTCGGTTTCCACAGCCACCTCGCCTCGCCAGACGATATGAGTGGAACGATTAATGATGAATTAGGTGTACTTTATCGCTATATACGCTACGCTCGTCTTTTCTTTGTAAGCCTTTCTAAGACTGAATTTTAAATCCTTAATTGACTCTCTGCCGAGCCTAATGATACGGAATCAATTCTTAAAATTCCAACCAAGAAAACAAAATGTAAAGCCCCCTGTCTTTTCCGATGCATCGGAAACCGCGATTTTTTTGACACCTTGCGTTTTGTGGCGCAAAGGTAGGGGAAAATGTTGAATATTTATGTTAAATAACATAAAATGTACAGTTAAAAGTGAATTCTTGCTGTTTGTACGTCTTCAATAGTCCAAAATGAACGTGAAATATAGGCAGAAATGTAACCCGCTGTAGGTGAGGGTATATGTGAATGAAACCTCGATGGGGAGCGGTATTCCCTTGGGACTCCAATTCAAATAGCAAGGACACCACGGTTTTTCCCTTCCGCTTGTGCTATGTCACCCCTTTGGAGGTTATTTTTGTGCGTTTCTTCTATTCTCGTTATATTTGTGCCTATTAGTTAGGCAAGAAAATGAAAATATATCGTTCGCTTTTTTATCTTTTGTTCCCATGCCTCTTCTTTTCATGCGGTGGGGACGATGATGCACTGAAAACTTATTCCGTTGATCCTGAACTGGATTCGTATCTCCAACGTTTTTTGTCTTCCGCGAAGGCGCACGGCAAAAATTTTGATTTGGAGGCGGAGGGGCTTATTATGGAGTTCGCTGATTTGCCTTCGCCTAAGATCGGCTTGTGCCATTTCACCGATCCGATTAAGGTTCAGATTGACCGTACCTTTTGGCGGGAGACGGCAGGCAAGGCTGACCAAGAGAGCCAGCGCGAAAATACGGTTTTCCATGAATTGGGCCATGGCTTGTTGCGGAGGCAGCATGTCAATACAAAACTGCCTGATACGGAGTGGAAAAGCATCATGTGCGGAGGCGAACAGGTGGACGACCGAGGCTGGTTCCTCAACTTTACGGGTGCCCGAAAGCAATACTATCTGGATGAGTTGTTTGAACCGAGTACGCAGGCTCCCGCTTTTTTGCAGGTGGTGGAACAGTTGCCTGAGAAGGGAACCGAACTCTATCGCATGGATTTAAAGGAACCGATTGCCTTGTCCAACCGAGAAAATATGGGTGTGTTGAATGGAATGGTGGACGATGATTTCGGTAACGATTTCTATTTGGAAGTTGAGGCGATGATGGATCCTTCCTCCTCTAGTTATATGGGGTTGTTTGTAGGGTCGGAAAACTCCTGCTCGTATTTTGATTTATATTCTCAAGGTCGGGTCTTGGTGGCCAATACGGCTTGTTATCAGCCTTTTGCGGAGGTCTTCGCCTCTGAAAGTGTGGAGGGTTGGGTACGAATGGGCTTGTTGCGGCACGGCGATGAGTTGAGTTTTTATGTGAACGGAACCCGTCTTTATTGGAACGATTTCCCTATGGATTCGTATCGGAAATTGGGACTCTGTCTCTCTCCGAAAGGTCGGATTGTGGTGAAATCCTTTGTGGTTTATGGGGTAGGGACAGAGAATTGATTCTGCCCCGTGCCCATTTCCTTTATTCAAACTTCATCGTGGAGATGCGGACGGCATTGAGGACCGCCAACAGGGCAACGCCCACATCTGCGAATACGGCGGCCCAAAGGGAGGCAAATCCCAGTGCGCCCAATAGCATAACGACCATTTTGGCTCCGATGGACCCGATGATATTTTGTTTGACGATGCGTTGTGTCGCTTTTCCGATCTCGATGGCCGTGGCCAATTTTGAGGGTTGGTCTGTTTGAAGGATGATGTCCGCACTCTCTATGGCGGCGTCTGATCCTAAACCGCCCATGGCGATTCCGACGTGGCTCAGAGCCAGTACGGGTGCGTCGTTCATACCATCGCCGACGAAGGCTACGAATCGGTTCTCCTCTTTCCGTATGGTTTCGATCACCTGAGCTTTGTCTTGAGGTAGAAGTTCGCCGTGGGCTTTCCCTATGCCGAGTTTCTGGGCGAAATGTTCTACCGTCTTTTTCTTGTCTCCGGAGAGGAGTCGAATATCTTTGATGCCGTGTTTATGCAGCCTTCGGATGGCTTCTTGGGAGTCCTCCTTCAAAGTGTCGCTGAGTTGCACTTCCCCAGCGTATTGTCCGTTGATGGCGCAGATGATGGAGGTGTCGACGTTGTTCTCTGCCTCTTCTGGCATCTCAACCCCGTGTTTCTGCATCAGTTTGGCGTTGCCGACGAGGATGCGTTGTCCCTCCCAGTCCGCTTCGATACCGTTCCCCGCTATCTCTTGAATGTTGGAGAGGGAGAGCGGTGTGGCACCTTGCTCTTTCGTGTATCGGACGATGGCTTGGGCGATGGGGTGGTTGCTCTTCTCTTCGGCTGCCAATAGGATACCGAGGAGGGTCGAACGGTCGATCTCCTTGTGGTGGATTCCGTTTATGCCGAATTTGCCCGTTGTCAGCGTGCCCGTTTTGTCGAAGGCGATGGTGTTCACCTTCGTGATGGCATCAAGGTGGTTGCCTCCTTTAAAGAGGATTCCCAATCGGGAGGCCGCTCCGATTCCTCCATAGTATCCCAATGGAATACTGATGACGAGCGCGCAAGGGCAGGAGATGACGAGAAATACCAACCCACGGTGCAACCACTCCGCAAAATGGTATTCGAACGCGGGTAGGAAAATGGCAGCTATGGCTGGAAGCGCAACGATGAGCAGTGCCAAAAGAATGACGCACGGGGTGTAGATCCGGGCAAATTTGCGTATGAATAGTTCCGTGGGCGCTTTCTTCTCGGCCGAGTCGCGGACCAATTCAAGGATCCGGCTCAGTTCGCTCTGGTCGTAAGGCTTCGTCACGACGATGCGGGTCGGCTTGTTTAGACAAATCATCCCCGCAAGCACCGTTTCTCCTTGTGCAATGTTTTGAGGAATGCTTTCTCCCGTAAGGGCCGATGTGTCGAATGCCGCCTCTTCGCTCTCGATTTTTCCGTCGAGCGGGATGCGTTCCCCTGCCTTCACTTCAATGGTTTCGCCTACGTTCACCTGTTGAGGCGGAATTTCGAGTCGCACCCCCTCCCGTATCACTGTGGCGTGCGAAGGACGGGTGTCAAGTAGTTGGTTGATGTCGTTTGTGGCTCGACTGACGGCCTTGTCTTGTAGCATTTCTCCTACCGTATAGAAGAGCATGACCGCCACTGCCTCAGGATATTCCCCAATGAAGAAGGCTCCGATGCTAGCTATGAGCATCAGGGTGAATTCGCTGAAGAAATCTTTCTCCCGTATGGCCTCCCAGGCTTCTTTGGCGACGGGGATTCCGACGGGAAGGAAGGCAAGCACATACCAAATTAGTTGGATCTTCTTTTCAGAAAACCAACTGACATTTGTGTGTTCTAAGGCGATGCCTGTTATCAGTAGGATGAATGATAGGAGAGGAACCCAAATAGGGTTGTGTTCATCTTCTCCATGTTCATGGTCGTGTCCATGGCAGTGGCAATGATTATGTCCATGGTGGTGATCATGGTCATGGTGATGTTCGTGCGAATGACAATGTCCCTCACACGCCTCGTTTTCTTCTATGTGATTGTGTTCCATGACGTTTAATTTGTCTTTGTTTTTACAATGTAAAAGTAGGGAATGTTAATTGCAACAAGGTTGCAAAGTGGCGGGAGCTGCGTAAAAAGTTGAGGATAGGGGAGATTGGAAAGCGAATAAAGATTTAATTTTGTGTGTCTAATGATTGGGCCATTCCCTCGACAAGGAGGGGTCTATCATGGATTTTAGGTTCAGAATAGTAATATTGGTAATATGACGGTAAAGGAGTGTTGCGAAATCATGGAGCGGGCAGGGGTGAAGCCCACCTCGATTCGTATATTGACATATAAGGCGGTATCCGAACTTCACGATACGTTTAGTTTGGGCGATTTGGAGAATCTACTTGAAGATGTCGACAAGTCAAGCCTATTTAGGGCGTTGCGTACGCTGAGCGATCATCATCTCATCCATGCCTTGGAGGATGGCAGCGGTTCTGTGAAATACTGCGTTTGCCATAACCATGGGGCGTGTACGGAGGAGGAGCATCATTGCCATTTCTTTTGTGAGCAATGCAAGAAGACCTATTGTTTGGAGGATTGTGTCGTGCCTAAGGCGAATCTCCCGCAGGGTTTTGAGGCCCATGAGGTGAATTATGTCATAAAAGGGATTTGCTCTAACTGTAAGAAGGCGTGATGGGATAGGTGTTATCTACATTTCTTCTTGTTCTTCTCGTTCATCTTGTTAAGCAAAAATACCAATATTACCACAAGGCCAAAGTTGATGAACATTGCGATGGCGAGGCTGTCTACTCGCATATAATATATCTCAGCAACATCAGTGCCGAAGGGCTCTATCCTAGATTTCCCGTCAACGTGGGAATTTGAGAGTAGTTCAACGTCTACGGAAAAAATGATAGTCAATAAGGCGCAAATACCCAATTGGAATAACCTGTTTCTCATTTCTTGTATTATTTTTATGGTAAAGTTTAAATCTTATTGTATTGAATACCCAAGACAATAGGCAAAAAAAAAGCCAGCGGGGGAACTAGGAGCTCCACTCACACACTGGCACTACAAATATACAAACTTTTCCCGTAGAAACAATTGTGTTTCCGTGGGATTTTGTTTTTTACATATAAATTCCTTAAAAATCAAACACGACCGTGCTATCATTACCACCCAATGCGCCTCTTCCTTCAGTCACATCCCATGTTTGCGAATGTAATCTCGAAATCTCAAAGTTGACTTTTCTTCTTTATTCTTGTTTATCCTTCGTTTTTCCAAAGGATAAGATTCAGAAAAGGAAAACGCATTGGAATCATTTGGAAAATAAAAATCCAATGTTTTATCTTTTATCGATTCTTTCTCCTTTATGTATAGCCTTTTGCTTATGCAATCACTCTTAACTTCCCCGTTTTCCATGGTTCCGTAGATAGAACCTTCACAATCATATGTTCTACACTGGAAATCAGGGTCGTCTCTCCATATGTCACATGCAGGAAAAAGAAAAATAGAATCATTGACTATGCTTACTCTCCCGATTTCCTTATATTTATAATAGGAATATATGTAGGTACTATCCGTATAATAGATTAGCAGAGAAACGTCCCAGTTAATTTCGGAAGCCGAATATAAACAGAACAGCTCTGATTCTGCCTTACAAGAAATTAGTGTACTACTTATTGTAATGATATATATTATTTTTAAGAAAATCTTTGCCATTATTTTGTTGTTAATATATTGAACGCGATTGTCGTCACCTATATGACTTTCAGTATTTTGATGCTTTCTCAATTCGGAGTATGCTCCCTCATTAGCAGTATTGCCACCACCAAACATTCCCCCTCTTTTGTGAGCTTCGACTTCATCTGTATAGTCATATAAATAACCTCCTTTAAAAACAATGGATTCATTCTTTTGAGGGTCATATTCGAAAGAGAGTTTTCCAACCTCAAATTGATACCCATGTTTTAACTCATGGACAAGAGTTGAAAAATCGTTGTAGGATTTTGAAAAATCAATAGGTTCAGAAATGAAAATGACAAATTGATTCTTTTCTCGATCGTATCCCACCTTCCCAATAGTTTCAACCTCTCCTTCATGGGCATATGCTTTATCAAACAAACGAACATCATATACTTGATCGGATTCTCTCATGGCTTTAAATTCAGCTAGCGCATCCTCACATTCCTTTCTGTCAACATCCAACCTTTTTTTATCGAAAGTCCACCATTTCGTTTTTTTATTGTCTATGTTTTCAATTCGTTCTTTGATTTTGTCTTCCAAAGAACTAATAAGGCATTCTGCAACATCTGTGAACTCTCTTCCATCTTCATCCACCAACCTCACCGGATTCCCCGCACAATAATTATACGGCGTCATTCCCACATACTTCTCAAGCATCGGGTCCGCACTCAGCCACCTTGCCCCCGCAGGGTCTAAATACCTCGCCCCATAGTAGTAAAGTCCCGTCTCCTCATCCAGCTCCTTAGCGTTAAAATAGTAAGGCGACTGCCATCCGCCTGCGGTCTCTTCCACGAAGATTTCGCCGTAAGGGATGTAGGAGATGTTTTGGGTGATTTCGCCGTAGGAGTTTGTCACCAAGGAGGTTGAGCCGAGATGGTCGGGATGATAGAAGTAAGTATTGCTCATGAGATGGACATGTTTAGAACAAGATTGTAATCTCGGTTTTCGACACGGGTGGGTATGGCTTCGCCTTTGTGGGTAACAAGAATAAAGGCACAAGCACCTGATTTTATTATGTCTAAAAACATTTCATTCACAGAGAGTCTTCAAGTCAGAAATGACATGACGGGTTTCTATGAATTGCTCTAGATGAAATGCGAGCATGGGAATAAGTGCCATTAAAAATGATATTCCTGCAGAAAGCCAATCCTTATCTACAATAGAAGAAACAGAATGATAAATGAAAAATAATTCAAATGTCAACTCTAATATCTTTCTCAATAAGAATGCGTGAAATTCAACGTTTAAAGAATTGCCATCTGTTGATTCTTCGATGGTGATTTTCATTTTAGATGGACACCTAGTGGGTGTATCTATTGCAGGAAAGGGATTATCAATCTTCATCCAATATGCATCTCCCTCTTTTTCTACCTTATATCTTGTTTTATTGATATAATAGTATCCTACCCCTTGATAGTCAAAGACGAAAGTGTTTTCGAATGGAATTTTCCTATACCATCTAAAACCAAGTATACGATATATATTCTTTCTTGACTTCATACTCAATTCTCCTTATCTCACCATCCTACTACTATCGTATTCGAATGAGTGCTAGTGCCTCCGTATGGCATAACACTTCCAGAAATCCCAATATTCGTACTATGCCATTTCTTGTCATCCGACACGGAATAACCCAGTTCTAACAATTTATAACCCAAGGAGACAGAATAGGCCTCTCCTGCATAGGAGTCAATGTCCATTTTTTCTTTCCCATGATAAGTTGAACTTTTTGCTCCAAGTGAAATTGATGGACTACTTACAAAACCATGGGACCAAGAAAACGCCCAAAATGGTTTGTTCCCATCCATCCATACTTTTTCTATGGTTCCTGTCACACCATATCCCAAACCAAATGATGTACTAACATATCCAGAGTATGAGTCTGCACAAACTATTTGCCTTATTGGTGTGCTTACCACTTTTCCTGCCCATTCATCCGCAGCCGCCATGCCCAAACAATAATTGTCTATTGCCTTGTCTAATATGGAAGGTTCAGGAGTTTTCTGAGTTCCAACGACACTTATTTCTGGAAGATCTACGTTTAGTTCGTTGTTTTCTCCGTGGTAGTAGACAATGTCATCCATACCATTTAGGCCGACATTTACTTGATAGTCTCCATTCTCTCTTTGTTCAATGTTGACGTGATGGATATCACTGTCAAACCAATAATTATTCGCCCAGAAACTTTCGGCGGAACTTTCATCAAACATTCCCATTCTGTCTATGAGGCCAACAGGATTCCCCGAACAATAGTGATAAGGCGTCTTGTCTGGATTATTCCAAAGCATCGGGTCCGCACTCAGCCACCTTGCCCCTGCAGGGTCCAAATACCTCGCCCCATAGTAGTAAAGTCCCGTCTCCTCATCGAGTTCCTTAGCATTGAAATAGTAAGGAGATTGCCATCCGCCAGTGGTTTCCTCCACGAAGATTTCGCCGTAAGGGATGTAGGAGATGTTTTGGGTGATT
>JAFZKQ010000027.1 GCA_017553575.1 Paludibacteraceae bacterium | reverse complement strand
GTTTCGTTCACGGTGGTTGACGCAAGCATCAAGATCGCCCACGGGGATGTTACGCTTGAGATGTGCGAGCGGGAGAAGTTCGAGGTTCCTTTGAGCGTGGAGCACAAGCAGGACTACACGGTGGCATGGTACAAGGACGGCGAGCTGATAACGGGCGCGACATCCGACACCTACTCCATCTACGAGACGAAGGGTACGGACAGCGGAACCTACAAGGCGGTTGCCAACAGCCACGGATGTGTGAGCGAGGATGAGATAGGCAAGCTCAAGGTGAAGACCTACATCCAGTTGGAGAACCAAACCGAACCGTATATCGTGGTGAGGGGCGAGTCTGTCAGCATTCCGATCACGATAACGGAGCCTGCCGACGCGAACGTCGAGTCCATCTCTTGGATGGAGTCCGGCACGGAGACCTTCAACGGCAAGACGAACACATTGGCGTCCGTGGAGGGCGACCATAAATACGAGATAATACTCAGCGACCCTGACCATTGCGACGCGAAGACGACGGCCGAGGTATGGGTGGATGCGAAGTTGGTCCTCTCGACGGACTTCAAGGACACGATCTGCTACGATGAGGTACATGTCTTCACGATAGACACGGCGGGCACGGGAGCGTTCCGCAAGACACCGAAGGGCGTCATTACCGTCTACGAGAGGTCGAACGGGGTGACGACGGACATCACGAACCAATTCAGCGAGAAGGACGGCAAGTACGTGGCTTCGCTCTCTCCGAAGAAGGATGCGACCTACGAGGTTTCGTTCGACTACCAAGCCCAGAACCAAAGCTTGCCGGCAGAGGAGAAGGTGGTAGTCCTCCAACCGATCGAGGTGGTGATCCCAGCAGCCCAGACGGTCTGTGCGGGCGAAGAGGCGACGATCACGTTGACGAAGGTCTCTCCAGAAGGAACGGTGATCGTTTGGGATGACGACAGCAGCATCACGAGCGGCACCGAGGGCGAGAGCATCACGGTGAAGGCGGTGTACGGCGAGGGCTTCAACCACAAGTCGGAATACACCTACGGATTCACCGCATCGTATGCGGGATGCCAGGAGTTGAAGTTGGCAGCCAAACTGAACGTCGACGAGCCGTTGACGGGTGAGATAGAGAGCAACGCACCGATCTGTGCGGGCACGAACATCGAGATGGACGCAAGCTCTTACGAGGCGGAGACCTACTTGTGGATGAAGGTGGACAGCACGAACGAGATGTCAGGCTCAAAAGCCATCACCCGTTTGACCCAACCGACGACCTTCCTTCTCCATGTGACGAGGGGCGTCTGTGATGCCGACGCGGTCTACAAGGCGGAGGTTACGGAGAACCCTACGATCGAACGTGTGGATTCGGTGGACATCCGTTCACGCCGTATCGTGGTTTCTGGCGGTACGCCAGGCTACACCTACTCGGTGGACAACAAGGAGTATGACGTCTTGGACATCAAGATTGATTTGACCTTCACCTCACATAAGGCTTACGTGATGGATGCGAACGGCTGTTCTGACACGATTCCGTTCTACATGGATCCTCCTGCAGTGATCGTACCTCCATTCTTCTCACCTAACGGTGATAACACGAACGAGCAATGGATCCCTACGAACTTGAAGGAGGTCTATCCGGATGCTCTCGTGACGATCTTCGACCGCTACGGAAAGAAGTTGGCACAGTACAGGGCCAACGAGGAGGATTGGGACGGAACTTACGAGGGTAAGATGATGCCGTCAACCGACTACTGGTATGAGATAGACATCGAGGAGATCGATAAGCAATACATCGGCCACTTCACCCTGATACGACGATAGGGCGGTGGTTCCGGGATGAGAAAGACGGGCGGTGCAAGGATTCTTGTACCGCCCGTTTATATTTCTTTCTTTTCTGACAATAAGTTCCATATAAAAAACTAACTTTGCATTGTGGCATGAAGGGTGCCGAAAGATGATGGATTTGGGTGTTTTTCGCTTCTCTTTTGAGAATCCTTATTGTTGAAAATCACTTAACCGGAATCCCCTAATGATTAATAAAGAACGGTGAATATAGAAAGTCACCATTGTCCAAAAAATATATTTATGGTCGAAAAAACAGCAACAGAAGAACCAAAGAAAAGTTTAAACTTTGTCGAGGCGATTGTCGAGGAGGATTTAAAGAACGGTAAGAACGGGGGAAGAGTCCAGACTCGTTTCCCGCCAGAACCGAACGGTTATCTTCATATCGGTCATGCGAAGGCTATCTGCATGGACTTCGGCATAGCAAAGAAATATGGTGGCGTTTGCAACCTTCGTTTCGATGACACAAATCCGACAAAGGAAGATTTGGAATACGTGGAAGCCATCAAGGAGGATATCAAGTGGCTCGGTTTCGAATGGGGAAATGAGTATTACGCTTCTGACTATTTCCAGCAACTTTGGGATTTCGCTGTTAAATTGATAAAGGAGGGTAAGGCTTATATCGATGAGCAATCGTCTGAGGAGATTGCGGCTCAAAAAGGAACGCCTACTCAGCCAGGTGTGGAGAGTCCTTTCCGAAACCGTCCTGCGGAGGAGAGTTTGGCTCTCTTCGAGAAGATGAATAGAGGAGAAGTCGAGGAGGGTAAGTTGGTGCTTCGTGCCAAAATTGATATGGCAAGTCCGAACATGCATTTCCGTGATCCTATTATCTATCGTGTCGTGAAGACCCCTCACCATAGAACGGGCTCGAAATGGCAGGCTTATCCGATGTATGACTTCGCTCATGGTCAGAGTGACTTTTTCGAGGGTGTTACCCATTCCATCTGTACGTTGGAGTTTGTCCCTCACCGTCCTCTCTATGACTTGTTCGTGGATTGGGTGAAGGATGAGAAGGATTTGGATGACAACCGTCCTCGTCAGTATGAGTTTAACAAACTCAACCTCAATTATACCTTGATGAGCAAACGAAATTTGCTGATTTTGGTGAAGGAACATTTGGTGAATGGTTGGGACGACCCTCGTATGCCGACCTTGTGCGGTTTCCGTCGTCGTGGTTATACACCAGAGTCAATCCGTAACTTCATAGATAAGATTGGTTATACGACTTACGATGCGTTGAATGATTTCGCTTTGTTGGAGAGTGCAGTCCGTGAGGATTTGAATGCCCATGCAACGCGTGTCTCTGCTGTCTTGGATCCTGTGAAGTTGGTGATTACTAACTATCCAGAGGGACAAGTTGAGAAGATGGTGGCTATCAATAATCCGGAAGATGAAACGGCAGGTACGCATACCATTGAGTTCAGCAAGGAATTGTGGATTGAACGTGACGATTTCATGGAGGATGCTCCAAAGAAATATTTCCGTATGACGCCAGGCAATGAAGTCCGTCTGAAGAACGCCTATATCGTGAAGTGTACGGGCTGCAAGAAGGATGCGGACGGAAAGGTGGTGGAAGTCTATGCCGAGTATGATCCTGACACGAGAAGTGGATTGCCAGGAAGTGACAGAAAGGTGAAGGGTACGATCCATTGGGTAAGTTGTGGACATTGCTTGAACGCGGAAGTTCGTTTGTATGACCGTCTTTGGAAAGTGGAAAACCCTCGTGACGAGATGGCAGCCATCCGTGAGGCAAAGGGGTGTGATGCTCTTGAGGCAATGAAGGAGATGATAAATCCTGACTCTTTGAACGTAAAACAATGTTATGTGGAGAAGTTCTTAGGCGAGGCTAAACCATTGGATCATTTCCAATTCCAACGTATCGGTTATTTCAATGTCGATACAGACTCGACGGCTTCCCATCTGATATTTAATCGTACGGTGGCCTTGAAGGATTCTTGGGCTAAAGAGGCAAAGAAGAATTAATCGACTATTTTAATAGTATTCAGATAATGAGTGGACAGCAATTTTACAGTTGCTGTCCACTTTTGTTTTAGAAATTAAGGGTGTGGAATTTTTTGTCGCGTGATTGTAAAAACTACATTCTCAAAAGCCAGGACTGTTGGTAATCTTTCACTTTTTGTGCGCAACGGATTTTGTTCATAAAACTTTTGATGTGGGTTTCCTGAATCCATCTTAATTCTCTATTTTTGTGCCAAGATAAAAGCGAGGATGTCTCGTCTTTTTTTGAAATTACGGGTCGAAATTTTCCGAAGGAATGTGTCTTGTTTTTCCCTGTTGGTAAATTGTATTGAATTGATTGATAAGCTACAACATTGACGTTATGCGAGCGTTTGGAGGCGTGTCTCAACAGAAAAAATCAAAATTCCTCGAAATCAATTTGTGGAACCCACCTAAAATTTATTAAGTATGACACAGTTCACCCATCTACACGTCCATTCCCACTATTCCATTTTGGATGGAATGTCTAAGGTGCCAGATTTGATTTCGAAGGCAAAGAAGAGCGGTATGTATGCTATGGCTTTGACCGATCATGGAAATATGTTTGGTATCAAGGAGTTTACGGATGTCGCAAAGAAGGAGAATGGTAAGATAAAAGATAAAATCAAGGAGCAGGAGGCTATCATTGCCAATGAGGAGTCTACTCCGGAGCAGAAAGCGGAGGCGCAGGCTGAAATCGAAAAACTCAACAAGCAGATATTCAAACCGATTATCGGCGTGGAGGCCTATTGCGCACGTCGTAAGTTGACAGACCAAGATAAAAATGTGAAGGCCATCAATCCAGAGACGGGTCGTGAGTACATCGTCGATAGGAGCGGTTGGCACTTGATCCTTTTGGCCAAGAATAAGAAAGGATACCAAAACCTCTGTAAGTTGGTCTCTATAGCTTGGGTCGAAGGAAACTATGGTCGTCCCCGTATTGATAAGGAGATTTTGCAGAAGTATCATGAGGGACTTATCGTCTCCTCGGCTTGCTTGGGAGGTGAGATTGACCAATTGTTGATTGCGGGCGATTACGAAGGAGCGAAAAAGTCGGTCGAGTGGTTCAAGGGTATTTTCGGTGACGATTATTATCTGGAGATCATGCGCCATAAGACAGATAAGCCTGGGGGTGATAGAGAGGTCTATGCCCGTCAGGAGTCCATTAACCCTGTTAAGATTCGGTTGGCTCAGGAGACAGGCGTGAAGATGATTGCCACGAATGATGCCCATTTCGTCGAAGAGGAGCATGGAGAGGCTCATGACCGACTCATCTGTTTGAGTACGGGTAAAAAGTTGAACGAGGAACCTCGTATGCACTATACGAAGCAGGAGTGGTTGAAGACTCCAGAAGAGATGGAAGCCATCTTCTCGGATATTCCCGAGGCTTTGTCCAATACGATGGAGATTGCGGACAAGGTGGAGGTCTATTCCATCGAGTCGGGACCGATCATGCCTAAGTTCGAAATTCCAGCTTCTTTCGGCACGGAGGAGGAGTATCGCCAACGGATTACGGAGAAGGAACTTTTTGATGAGTTTACGCAGGATGAGAAGGGAAATGTTGTCCTCAAGCAAGAGGAGGCGGATGCGAAAATCAAGAAGTTGGGCGGTTACGAGAAACTTTATCGAATCAAGTTGGAAGCCGACTATCTGGCCAAACTGACTTGGGAGGGTGCGACTCGTCGTTATGGAAAGGAGTTGACGAAAGAGCAGCATGACCGTATCTGTTTCGAACTCCATGTCATGAAGACGATGGGATTCCCAGGCTACTTCTTGATTGTGATGGACTATATTCGTGCGGCTCGTGAAGAGTTAGGGGTCTCTGTAGGCCCGGGTCGTGGTTCGGCCGCAGGTTCTGTGGTGGCTTATTGTTTGAAAATCACGGATGTGGATCCGCTTAAATACGATTTGCTTTTCGAGCGTTTCTTGAATCCAGACCGTATTTCCTTGCCCGATATTGATGTGGACTTTGATGATGATGGGCGTGGAAAGGTTTTGGATTGGGTAACGCAGAAATATGGCAAGGAGAAAGTGGCGCATATCATTACGTATGGAACGATGGCCACGAAATCCTCCATTGCCGATGTGGGCCGTGTGCAAGATGTGCCATTGCCTGTGGTCAACCATCTGAAGTCGTTGGTTCCTGATAAGTTTAGTGAAGATTTGAAGGATGAGAAGGGCAAGGTGCCAAAGGTGAATCTTCGGAATTGCTTGAAGTATGTCGATGAACTGAAGTCTGCTTTGGAGGGCACCGATGAGAATGTCTCTACTATGTTGCGCTATGCTTCGGAGTTGGAGGATACGATTCGCCAAATTGGTATTCACGCCTGTGGTGTGATTATCGGAGCGGACGATTTGACCAATTTTGCGCCGATTTCCACCGTGTTGGATAAGGATTCGAACCAAGATGTGATGGTGACCCAATACGATGGACATGTGATTGAGTCGGTTGGTTTGATTAAGATGGACTTCTTGGGCCTTAAAACATTGAGTATCATTAAGGAGGCCTTAAAAAATATAGAACATTCCCATGGCGAGAAAGTCAATATTGATGAGATTCCGATTGATGATGAGTTGACATATAAACTTTATTCGGAAGGAGCGACTATCGGTACGTTCCAGTTCGAGTCGCCCGGAATGCAGAAATACTTGCGTGAATTGCATCCTTCCGTATTCGAGGACTTGATTGCGATGAATGCCTTGTATCGTCCAGGTCCGATGGATTACATTCCAACCTTTATCGACCGTAAATTGGGACGTGCTCCGATTGAGTACGATATTCCAATCATGGAGAAGTATTTGAAAGATACATACGGAGTTACGGTCTATCAGGAGCAGGTTATGTTGCTTAGTCGTCAGTTGGCTAATTTCACCCGAGGCGAGTCGGATACTTTGCGTAAGGCTATGGGTAAGAAGTTGAAAGCTGTTTTGGATAAGCTGAAGCCGAAGTTTATTGCGGGTGGCGAGAAGAATGGACATGACCCGAAGGTGCTTGAGAAGATTTGGGCCGATTGGGAGAAATTTGCTTCCTACGCCTTCAATAAATCCCATGCGACTTGCTATTCATGGGTGGCTTATCAGACTGCCTATCTGAAGGCGCATTACCCTGCGGATTATATGGCGGCCAACTTGACGCGAAGCAAGGATAACATTACGGATATCACGAAGTTTATGGATGAGTGTAAACGTATGGGTATCAAGGTGCTGTCTCCAGATGTTAACGAGAGTGACTTGAACTTCACCTCTAACAAAGAGGGAAATATCCGATTCGGTTTGGCCGGAGTCAAGGGTGTGGGTGAAGGTGCCGTCAATGCGATTCTTGATGAGCGTGCGAAGAACGGAAATTTCAAGAGCGTCTTTGATTTTGTCGAGCGGGTTAACCTCTCGTCTTGCAACCGTAAGACGATAGAGAGTTTGGCATTGGCGGGTGCTTTCGATTCGTTGAAGGATATTACGCGAGAGCAGTTTATGGCAAGCAATTCCAAGGGCGAGCAGTTCTCGGAGGTCTTGGTGCGCTACGGCAACATGGTACAGGCGGACAAGGCTTCGGCGGCCAGTTCGCTTTGGGGCGATTTGGAGGAGACCATCGAAATTAAGAAGCCGGAGGTTCCGAAGGCGGAGGAGTGGTCGGCATTGGAACGGCTCAATCGAGAGCGCGAATTGGTGGGTATCTATCTCTCTGCCCATCCTTTGGATGAGTTCGGCATTGTTTTGAAACATGTCTGCAATACGCACATGGCTGATTTTGCTAAGCCAGAAGAGTTGAAGGGTAAAGCCATATCTGCGGGCGGAATGGTAACGGGTTGTAGAAACGGTACGACAAAAAAAGGTAACCCGTTCGCTATCATAACGATAGAGGATTTTTCGGGAGCGCATGAGTTCCCTCTTTTTGGAAACGACTTTGTGAATTATGGGCAGTTCCTGCAAAATGGTTTCTTTGTCTATTTCACAGGTTCTTATCAGCCAAAGAAGTATAATCAGGAAGAGTTCGAATTTAAGTTCGGCACCATCTCCCTGTTGCCGGAGGTGAAGGATCGTTTGATTGAGAAGATCACGATTGAAATCCCGGAGGAACATCTGGATGCCAATTTCGTTTCCGATTTCGTGCCGATTGTGAAGGATAATCCAGGCAATGTCTGCCTTTACATCAAGGTGCGAGAGCAGGAGACGGGCATGATGGTTGATTTGTTTTCGCGTACGGTGAAGATGAATATTACGGCGGCTGTCATCCGTTATTTGCAGGAAAAAGTCGAAGATGAAATACTTTCTTTTAAAATAAACTGATGGTTCTCTTCTTTTTAAAGGAAAAAAATCTTATTTTTGAAAAAACTCTTTCTTAGGGAAGGTGATTTTCATTTTTGATGGTCGGTTCGACGATTGACGAGGTCGATTGGAACTCTCCATTTATAGGTAAGAAGTCGGGTGTTTGTTCTCTGCGGTTCGGACGATAGCGTCAGTGGAGTCGGAGGGAGACGGACGGAAACCCGATGAGGAATAATTTTTAACGATAGGTAATATGGCATTAGAAGTAACAGACTCAAATTTTGAGGAATTGGCGAAGGATAACGACGTGTTGGTTATCGACCTTTGGGCAGAATGGTGCGGTCCTTGCCGTGCTCTCTCTCCAGTTATAGAGGATTTGTCTCGTCAATATGCAGGAAAAGTGGCTATTGGTAAGGTCGATGTGGATGCGAACCCAGATATCTGTAAGAAGTTCGGTATTCGCAATGTGCCAACCTTGCTATTCATAAAGAAGGGTGAATTGGCAGAAAAGACTGTCGGTGCTCTTCCAAAGAATACAATCGCTTCGAAAATAGATGCATTGATTTAATTCCATAAGGTGGGATTTAGTAGGCAAGCGTTGTCCTGATGGCAATGCTTGCCGTTTGAATTTTATATTTCTGTTTTCGGAGGCTTTTTTCGTTTGCTCATTGGTGGAAGATAGATCTCCTTTTGGAGATAGATTTTTTGAAAGGTCGATGTGATTTCGCTTTCCCGATCGTTTTATCTATCCATCGTCTTTTGGGTGTGTTTTAGTGGTGATTGTTCACCTTTAATCAGGACAGCATGAAAAAATTAGTTGTGTTGACGGGTGCCGGCATCAGTGCCGAAAGTGGCATCAGTACTTTCCGTGATTCAGATGGATTGTGGGAACGTTATCGTGTGGAAGACGTGGCTACGCCGGAGGGCTTTATACGCAATCCGGAGATGGTGCTTGATTTCTACAATCAAAGACGTAAGGAGGTTCTTACTTGCGAACCGAACTACGGACATAAAGGGTTGGCGGAGTTGGAGCAATATTGTGAGGTTAAAATCATTACGCAGAATATTGACAACCTTCATGAGAAGGCGGGCAGTACGTCGGTCTTGCATCTCCATGGCGAGGTGATGAAGGTGCGGTCTGTTAAGAATGAGCAACTTATCACGGAGCTGAGCCCTGATAATTGTGAGATCCATATCGGTGACAAGGCCGCGGATGGGGCGCAGTTACGTCCTCATATCGTTTGGTTTGGTGAGGCTGTGCCTAATATCGAACCTGCCATCAAATTGGTGGAGCAGGCGGATGCCTTCTTGATTGTGGGAACCTCCCTCAATGTATATCCGGCAGCGGGCTTGGTCGCTTATGTGTCGGATAACACCCCTGTTTATCTGATAGATCCAAAACCCGTCTCCGTTCCGTCAGGCTTGAATTTGAAAGTCTATCGGGAGGGGGCATCGGAAGGAATGCGACATTTTATGGCCGATTTCCTGAAGGAGATTTAATCGCTAATTTTTAATTATAAGGAAGCACAGTATGTATTGCGATTTTGTGAATTATATGAGTCAATTCCATCCCATTTACCATTTGGCCGACCAAATGGCTCCTTATGTGCATGAGATGGAGTTGCCTAAAAAAAGTGTGTTGGTCGAGAGAGGTTCCGTCTGTAACTATACTTATTTTTTGAATAAGGGTTTGATGCGGGCATACTATTCGGTTGGCGATGTGGAGGTGACCTCTTTGCTGACGCATGAACAGATATTCGTCACGGCAGTCCATAGCTTTTACATGCGTACCCCTAGTTTGGAGACGATTGAAGCGTTGGAGCCCGTCCAGTTGTATGCGGTGCATTATGAGGATATGATGAAGTTCTGCTACTTGTATCATGATTTTGTCCTCTGTATGTTCAAGATGTTTGAGAGCTACAATGTCTTGCGTGATATGCGGGTCTATCTGCTTCGTGGCTTGAAGGCTCAAGACCGTTATGTGGCTTTGTCCCAAAAAGATCCGGATTTGATAAAGCGGGCACCGTTGAAATATATTGCCTCTTATCTGGATATTTCGCAAGAGACTTTGAGTAGAATCCGTAAGCAACAATTGTTGGAGGGCGACTTGCTTCCGAATGAGGATGATGAGTCGGATAAGGGCGAGTGACAGATAAAGGTCTGCCGAAGGGCGGAATATGGAATAATTAATAGGAATTAAAAAAATGGCTGACGACAAGAAAGTGATTTTTTCCATGGTGGGTGTGAGCAAGGCTTTCAATCCACAGAAAAAAGTTTTGAATAATATTTACCTTTCCTTCTTTTATGGAGCCAAGATAGGCATCATTGGTTTGAATGGTTCGGGTAAGTCCACTTTGCTGAAGATTATTGCGGGATTGGATAAATCCTATCAGGGCGAGGTGGTTTTCTCTCCTGGCTATTCTGTTGGCTATCTGGAGCAGGAACCTAAATTGGACGACGAGAAGACGGTCAAGGAGGTGGTGCAGGAAGGGGTTGCCGATGTGGTTGCCTTGCTGAAGGAATTTGACGCCATCAATGAGAAATTCGCTGATCCGGAAGCCGATTTTGACCAACTGATTGCTCGTCAGGGCGAGTTGCAGGAGTTGCTCGACCATGCGGATGCATGGAACTTGGACAATAAGTTGGAGCGTGCGATGGATGCTTTGCGTTGCCCTCCAGAGGATGCTTTGGTGAAGCATTTGTCAGGAGGTGAACGTCGTCGGGTCGCTTTGTGCCGTCTCCTTCTTCAGCAGCCGGACATCCTCTTGTTGGATGAGCCGACGAACCACTTGGATGCAGAGTCGATTGATTGGTTGGAGCAACATCTACAACAGTATCAGGGAACGGTTATTGCCATCACGCACGACCGTTATTTCTTGGATAAGGTGGCTGGCTGGATCCTCGAACTTGACCGTGGCGAGGGTATTCCATGGAAGGGAAATTACACCTCTTGGTTGGAGCAGAAGACCAAACGTATGGAGCAAGAGGAGAAGCAGGCAAGCAAGCGTCGTAAGACCCTCGAACGTGAGTTGGAGTGGGTACGTATGGCTCCGAAGGCTCGTCAGGCTAAGGGTAAGGCTCGTTTGAATGCCTATGACCAATTGATGAACGAAGATCAGAAGGCTCGTGAGGAGAAGTTGGAGTTGTCCATTCCGAACGGTCCTCGCCTTGGTAACAAGGTGATAGAGGCCATCGGCGTCTCCAAAGCTTTCGGCGACAGAGTCCTTTTCGAGGATATGAATTTTGTTTTGCCGCCTAATGGCATTGTGGGTGTCATTGGTCCGAATGGAGCAGGAAAGACAACTCTCTTCCGTATGATAATGGGCTTGGAGAGTGTGGATAAAGGCACGTTTGAGGTAGGTGAGACGGTTCGTGTGGGCTATGTTGACCAAAACCATAAGGATATTGACCCGGAGAAGACGGTTTATCAAGTCGTTTCGCAAGGGGCTGAGTTCATTCGGATGGGCGGACGGGAAGTGAATGCCCGCGCCTATTTGTCCCGTTTCAATTTTGCGGGAGCCGACCAAGAGAAGAAGTGCGGTGTCTTGTCAGGTGGTGAGCGAAACCGTCTGCATTTGGCCTTGACGCTCAAATCGGAGGCGAATGTGCTCTTGCTCGATGAGCCGACCAATGATATTGATGTGAATACGCTTCGTGCCTTGGAGGAGGGATTGGAGAATTTTGCGGGCTGTGCTGTGGTTATCTCCCACGACCGCTGGTTCTTGGATCGTATCTGTACGCATATCTTGGCTTACGAAGGTGATTCCAAGGTCTTCTTTTTCCAAGGTTCCTACTCTGAATATGAGGAGAATAAAAAGATGCGCTTGGGCGATTTGACTCCACATCGTATTCATTATAAGAAATTGATGGTTTAGAATAGATAGGGGAATGGGGATGCCTCCATTCCCTTCTCTTCTTGTTTTGTGTGAAAATCCGCAAGGATATGATATTGGGGCTGTTGCCCTGTTGGTAGGATTAGAAGTAGACGTTTGCGGCTGTTTGTTTGTGGTCCTCTGTTTTGTTAAATAAAAAATTAAAATGTTAGTAAAAACTTATGGTGCGGCGGTGCAGGGCATCCACGCAACAACGATTACCATTGAGGTGAATGTCTCTCAAGGTATTAAATTTTTCTTGGTTGGCTTGCCTGATGTGGCAGTAAAGGAAAGTCATGAACGAATTGTTTCTGCTTTGCAATTTATAGGCTTAAAATTACCTAAATATCAGACGGTTATTAATATGGCTCCTGCCGATATCCGGAAAGAGGGCGCTTCTTATGATTTGCCTTTGGCGATAGGCATTTTAGCCGCGGCGGAAAAGATGCGTTGTCAAGAACTGGATCGCTATATGATTATGGGCGAATTGTCGCTCGACGGCACGTTGCAACCGATCAAGGGTGTGCTTCCTATTGCTATAAAGGCGCGCGAAGAGGGGTTCAAAGGCTTTATTTTACCCAAGCAGAATGCTCGCGAGGCGGCGGTGGTCAATAATTTGGAAGTTTATGGGGCTGAGAACCTGAAGGAGGTCATCGCTTTCCTTAATGGGGAGTTGGAGATAGAGCCGACCGTTGTCGATACGCGTAATGAGTTTTTTAGTAATCTGAACCATTTCGACTTGGACTTTTCGGATGTCAAGGGGCAGGAGAGTGTCAAACGAGCCTTCGAGGTGGCTGCCGCGGGGGGACATAATATCATCTTGGTCGGCCCTCCGGGGGCGGGCAAGTCGATGTTGGCCAAGCGGGTGCCTACGATTTTGCCGCCGTTGACGCTCCACGAGGCGTTGGAGACTACTAAAATCCATTCGGTGGCGGGTCTCTTGGATAAGGGAACTTCCTTGATGGCGCAACGTCCGTTCCGCAGTCCTCATCATACGATTTCAGATGTTGCCTTATGTGGAGGTGGAAATTTTCCGCAGCCAGGTGAGATTTCGTTGGCTCATCATGGTGTGCTTTTCCTTGACGAATTGCCGGAGTTTAAACGGACGGTCTTGGAGGTGATGCGTCAGCCTTTGGAAGATCGGAAGATAACAATTTCCAGAGCCAAGTCAACGGTGGAGTATCCTGCCAGTTTCATGTTGGTTGCCTCGATGAATCCTTGTCCTTGCGGTTATTATAATCATCCCGACCGTCCTTGTGTTTGTGGTCCGGGTGTCGTGCAGAAGTATTTGAGTCGCATCTCAGGCCCATTGTTGGATCGCATTGATTTGCATGTGGAGATTGTTCCGGTCCCTTTTGAGAAACTTTCGGATGCGGCGCCGTCGGAGCCCAGTGCGGTGATTCGCGAGCGGGTCATTAAGGCACGGATGATTCAGCAGGAGCGTTTCAAGGATTCGCCAGGCGTTTTCTGTAATGCGCAGATGTCGAGTCGCCAATTGCATCAGTATGCTGTTTTGGATACGGCCTCCAGTTCGTTGCTGAAGTCGGCCATGCTGAAGATGAACCTTTCTGCACGCGCTTACGATCGGATTTTGAAGGTCTCCCGTACGATCGCAGACTTAGACGGCTCTGAAAACATTTTGCCATCGCATATTGGAGAGGCTATAAATTATAGAAATTTGGATAGAGAAGGCTGGGCTGGATAAATTCTGTAATTTAGTTTAGTTTTCTGCTTTGTCTTTTAAGTAAAATATGGTAAATATTCCGAAAATATGCTTTTTGATAAAAAGTTTTCTCTTTTTATAGTGTAAATATAAATGTTTTTATATATTTTTGTAGCGAAAGAAAACGTGGTATTAAAACCTTAATAGAGAATAGATTTCGTTCTCAAAAATAAAAAGAAAACATTTTGGTACTATCTCAAGTACGATTACAGTTTGCTCGTGAGGGTGGACTGTTTTTTTTATCTTTTTCATATAGAACTCGTCATAATTTGTAATTTTGTTTAGCAGGATGAAGGAGGCCTTTGGGGCGGATTCTCTTTCTTTTGTCCTGTGAATAAGATGTTGTATAGAAATTGATTATGAGACTTTTGATGGATGGCAGGAGTAAAATGGTGGTAGGCTATGTTGCTGGCCTCTTGGCTGGCATGGCTTATGGCGTCAATCCCTTGTTCGGGAAGCCATTGATTGATGCGGGAGTCTCGATCCTGACGATGCTCTTTTTCCGTTATGCGATCTCTGTCTTGGTGATTGGCGGATGGGCTGTCGTGGGTATGCGTTCGTTGAAGGTCTCTTGGCGGGAGTTCGGTTGGCTGATGCTTCTCGGTATGCTCTTTGCAATAAGTAGTCTCTCGTTGTTTGCCTCCTATTGTTATATTCCGTCGGGTTTGGCTACCACGCTGATTTATCTCTATCCCGTCATGGTGGCGTTGCTGATGGTTTTGCAGAAGGTCTATCCTTCTCGGAGGACTTGGATTTCGATCATCGTTACTTTTGTGGGGGTCGCCCTTATGTGTGGTACTGGAGATTCGGTGGATTTTCACCCTATTGGGATTTTGTTGGCCTTCTTCTCTGCTCTTTCGTATGCAGGTTATTTTGTGATTGTGAATAGTGTGAAGTCGATCCAGTCCATCGCCCCTTATACGATAACGCTCTATTCTTTGTCTGTCGGGGCTGCGTTATATCTTGTATGTCTGTTTGTCTTAGGGGTGGATTGGCATGTCGGGTTGAATGATAGGTCTAATTGGCTCTGTTTGTTGGGCTTGGCCTTGATTCCGACGACGGTTGCTTTGCTGGGCTTGACTATATCTACCCGTTTGATTGGGGCGACGAAAGCCGCTGTCTTGGGTGTGACCGAACCGCTCACTTCTATCTTTATCGGTGTGTTCCTTTTTTATGAACCGATGACCGTAAGTGGAATGGTCGGGGTAGGCCTCTGTCTTGTGGCGATTCTCTTTTTGATGACAAGTCGACAGCCGTGAATTGAACAACCCTCAGGTTGCCCAATTCTATCGGTTTTGTCTATTCTTTGCTGTCATTGCCATTTATGCGGGTTGCCCCTGTCGTGGCTTGTGTCGTGTCGCTCTTTGCCGTAGAGTCTGCCTTTTCGTTTCCGCTACTCTTCCCGTTGTTTTTCATTAATGCGAGGGCTTGCTTGACGTAGCCGTATCGGTTGGAGGCGTTCCATAAGATCCATTCTTCATAACCGCTGTCGTAGACTGCTTGGATCTGTTGCTTGAGTTGCACGCTTCCGTAGGTAATATGACCCTTCACCCAAGGGGCGGAGAAGCATTGAAGCCATGGACGGATGGTGGCAACGGGGATCGAATCGCCCAACGTTTGCAGTTGCTTCTGCGAGAGTTGCATAGCCCCCTTGATTGTCCCGTAAGGATGTGCGTCAGGCACGTCGAGGCCGAATGTGCGTGGTCCATAGTGGGAAGGATAGATCATAGGGTAGAGTACATCTGCCTTGGTGGCTAAATCCACGTAGTCTTGTCCCGTCCTGTCCCTGTCTGTATCGCTGCCGATGACCGTTCCGAAGAGGTCGGCTCCGAAGACGATATCTTTTTTGTGTAGTCGGTTGTTGGCGTAGTCGAAGAAGTCGTTGAGGCCGTCTTCGCGTGGGTAGGTCTTTAGATCCACCCCATAGTCTGCTTTGTTGGCATCGTCACCGATAGGGAAGCGCACGTAGTCGAACTGAATCTCATCGAAACCGTCGAGCGTAGCTTGTTCCGCGAGGGCACAAAGGTAGTCCCAGACCTCTTTTTTGTAAGGGTTGACCCATGGTTGCCCCTTGCCGTCGGTGACAGGCCCTCCGTTGGGTTTGCAGAGTGCCAAATCGGGTTTGTTCTTCGCTAAGACGGGGTCCTTGAAGCAGACAATACGTCCGATGACGTAGATTCCCTTCTCGTGTAAATCTTTGATCAGCCCTGGCATGTCACGCACGTATCGGATGCAGGCTCCCATCTCTTGCGCCAATGCATTGTCTATCTTGTAGGTGATTCGTCCACCGTCGTTTTTGATGTCGAGCACAATGGCGTTCATCTCGGTCGATGTGATGAGTTCGACCAGTTCCTTCATCCTCTTGGTTCCTGCCGTCGGTCCCGTGATGTAGATACCCTTTACTTTCATGCTTGGCCGGATGAGGTTTCCTGCCTTGTAGGTCTTTCGGAC
>JAFZKQ010000026.1 GCA_017553575.1 Paludibacteraceae bacterium | reverse complement strand
TGTACATATATATATATAAATAACCGGCCCAATCAGAAGAATCTTCGGTTACAACCTTTACATCTTTGTTGTACTTTCGGACATCTTTACCTTCCTCTTTTATGAATTTTTCTGATATGGAATGTGCTAATTCTGTCTCGCTATTGAACTTTTCAAGGTCTATGATTTTCTCTTCTTTTTTCAAATAAGAGACATACTCCCATTTTTTTAGACGCTTGCTCTGCTTGGCAACGACCATCAAAACGTGCGCTACATCCAAGCTTGCTTCCCCTATTGTTTTTGCACAATTGGACATTCTAAATCTAAGTTCAATATTTTTCATAACTACTTAATCATCTATTTTGATTGGAGGAGTATGGATATCGAACAAATTTCGAATGCCTTATGCCCAATTCGGTTGACACATGCCATTCGATTTCAACTTTATCTTTACACCCTTATAGGAGAATCACAATTCGCTTTCCTTCAATCGTTCGGCATTCTCCGCAATGATCAATTTATCGATAATTTCCTGAATATCGCCCCCCACAATGGCTTGCAAGTTATAGAGCGTCAGATTGATACGGTGATCCGTCACCCTGCCCTGCGGATAGTTATAGGTACGAATTTTAGCAGAACGGTCGCCCGTGGAGACCATCGTTTTTCTCTTGGACGCGATGTTGTCCAAATACTTCTGATACTCCATGTTATAGATACGCGTACGCAATTCGACCATTGCCTTCGCCTTGTTCTTGAGCTGAGACTTCTCGTCCTGGCACTGAACCGTAATTCCCGTAGGGATATGCACCAAACGGATAGCCGAGTATGTCGTATTGACAGACTGACCACCATGACCCGAAGCACAGAAAATATCCGTACGTATATCAGACTCCTTCAAATCGATATCGAACTCGTCCGCCTCAGGAAGGACAGCCACCGTCGCAGCCGAAGTATGCACTCTTCCCTGCGTCTCCGTAGCCGGCACACGCTGCACACGATGGACACCCGACTCATACTTCAACGTTCCGTAGACGTTCTCGCCTGTGACCGTAAAGATGATCTCCTTGTAACCACCAGAAGTACCCTCGTTGAAGCTGGTCACCTCGATACGCCAGCCTTTCGACTCACAATATTTCGAATACATACGGAACAAGTCGCCAGCAAAGATAGCTGCCTCGTCGCCACCCGTTCCTCCACGGATTTCCATGATGGCGTTTTTACCGTCCTCTGGATCGGCAGGAATCAACAACAATTTGATCTCTTCCTCTTTAGCCGGAATTTTAGGTTCGAGTTCATCCAACTCCAATTTTGCCATCTCACGCATCTCCGGATCAGATTCCGTCTCCAGAATCTCTTTTGCCTCCGCAATATGCCCCAGCATCGTCACATACTCCTGACGAGCCTTCATAATCTGCTCCAAATCGCTATACTCCTTGTTCAATTTGACAAAGCGTTTCATATCTGCGATCACAGCAGGATCCGTAATCAACGTGGAGATTTCCTTGAACTTGTTCTCCAACCCATCCAATTTTGCCAGCAACGTGGTTTCCGACATACTATATTGTCCCTAATCTATAATGGCAGCCCTAAGCAAAAGACGAATCTATTTATAGAGCCCACCTAATGAGTAAATCTATTAATATCTAAATGTTCCGAATTCACTTTCGATAAGCAATTCCTTCTTGTCAGAAGCCTCGATTCGACCGATAATTTGGGCATCGATACCGAAACTCTTCGAAATTGCAATCACCTCTTCCGCATGTTCTGGAGAGATATAAATCTCCATACGGTGACCCATGTTGAAGACCTTGTACATCTCCTGCCAATCGGTACCCGACTGCTCCTTAATCGTCTTGAACAAAGGAGGAACAGGGAACAAGTTATCCTTCACCACTTTTACGTTGTCCACGAAATGGAGCACCTTCGTCTGTGCACCACCCGAGCAATGCACCATACCATGGATTTGTGGACGAAGCCTATCCAATATCTTTTTGATGACAGGCGCATAGGTCCTTGTTGGGGAAAGTACCATCTTTCCTGCATTGAGAGGACAATCAGCAACAGCGTCCGTCAATTTCAATCCACCCGAATAGACCAACTCAGAAGGGACTGCCGCATCAAAACTCTCAGGATACTTCTCTGCGATGTACTTAGAGAAGACATCATGGCGAGCCGACGTCAAGCCATTGCTACCCATTCCGCCGTTGTACTCTTTCTCGTAGGTTGCCTTTCCGTAAGAAGCAAGGCCCACAATCACGTCACCAGGACGGATATTGGCGTTATTCACGACATCCGCACGCTTCATACGGCAAGTCACTGTGCTATCGACAATGATGGTACGAACCAAGTCGCCCACATCAGCCGTTTCACCACCCGTAGCATACACACCGACGCCCATCTCACGCAATTCTGCAAGCAGTTCGTCCGTTCCGTTGATAATAGCCGAAATAACCTCACCGGGAACCAACAACTTGTTTCGTCCGATGGTTGAAGAGACAAGGATATTATCCGTTGCGCCGACGCACAAAAGGTCGTCGATGTTCATGATGAGCGCATCTTGAGCAATACCCTTCCATACGGAGAGGTCGCCCGTCTCTTTCCAATAAATATAAGCGAGGGATGATTTCGTACCCGCACCATCAGCATGCATGATGTTACAATATTCAGGATCACCGCCTAAAATATCAGGGATGATTTTGCAAAATGCCTTAGGGAAAATACCCTTATCAATGTTCTTTATCGCATTGTGAACATCCTCTTTGCCCGCTGAGACTCCGCGCAAATTATACCTTTGATCACTCATATCTAACTTATTGTTTTATCAAGAATTAGGTCATTCCATCGCTTAGAACGGAACTTGATTGCAAAATTAATGCAAAAAAAACGCAATGGCAAATTTTACACTACTCTTTCACTGCCTACCCGACAGGAATAAAAGGGAGAAAAAGACAAGTCGTTTCGAGGCTATGGGCTTGGGATTCGCTTCCCCAATGGAGATTTGAGTCCAAGAGAACGGCTCGTGATTCTGCCACCCCAAAAAGAAAGGGACCGCCTTTACAGACAGTCCCTTCCAATCTATTTTAACGGGTTATTATCCCAAGAACTTAATCAAGATACCAGCAGCAACAGCTGAACCGATCACACCGGCAACGTTACTTGACATACAGTAGTTCAACACGTGGTTACGTGAATCATACTTCAAGGCGATGTCGTTAGCAACACGGGAAGCCATTGGAACAGCACTCAAACCAGTTGCACCCACCAATGGATTGATCTGCTTCTTGGAGAAGAGGTTCATTATCTTCACCAACAGAATACCACCGAAGATGGAGAATCCGAATGCACAGAAACCACCAGCCACGATACCGATTGTATTCCAGTTCAAGAAGGCATCAACCGTCATGGTAGCACCTACAGACAAGCCCAAGAAGATAGTAGCAGCATTCATGATACCGTTTGATGCAACGCTGAACAAACGAGAAGTGTTGTTACCGATCTCCTTAATCAAGTTACCGAACATCAACATACCCACCAAAGAGATAGCATCTGGAACGATGATTGCCACGATAACCGTCACAGCGATAGGGAAAATAATCTTCAACGTTCCCATGTTCTTGAACTCCTGCTTTGAAGGATACAACTTATCTTGTTGCTTCATGTTGATCTTCAACTCTTTCTCAGTACATGTCAAACGAACCACCAAAGGAACGATGACAGGAACCAAAGCCATATAAGAGTAAGCCGCAATAGCGATAGGACCCAACATGTGAGGAGCCAACTTCAACGTTGTGAAGATAGCCGTCGGACCGTCGGCACCACCGATGATAGCCAAAGAACCAGCCTCCTGCATTGTGAAGAATTGGCTTGCCACCAACAAGACAGCGAAGATACCAAATTGAGCACCTGCACCAAAGATGGCCAACTTCAAATTACGCAACATAGGACCAAAGTCTGTCAACGCACCCACACCCATAAAGATGATTGGAGGAAGCAAACCAGACTTAATCAACGCGTAGTAAATATAGTTCATAATACCGAACTCGTGCGCAATGTCATGCAAAGGCATGGACCAAATCTCATAAATCTTGATTTGAGACGTAAGAGCCGCATTTTGAAGGATCTCATTACCCTTCTCCATCGGATCGTAGAACAATTTTCCGACTTGGACAAGTCCCTCGGACATTTGCTCAACGCCTCCCACCAAATTGACCGTTTGGAAGCCATCACCGAGTCCATTTCCCAAAGCCTCGTTTGAGATTCGGAAAATCTCGCCGACACCATTAACGGCAAGCACACCCATCTCTCCTCCAGGGAAGTTGGCGATCAACACACCAAAAGAGATCGGAATCAACAACAAGGGTTCATATTGCTTCTTGATACCCAAATAGAGCAAAAAGAAGGCCAATAGAATCATTATGATGTACGAGGGATCGTAAACCAAGTTATCGATCGCCGTCATACGATATATTTTTTCAAACATGCTATCCATGACGCAAATTATTTAATTTTCATCAACACATCATCTTCCGATACAGAAGAACCACTTGTCAAACAGATTTGGGTAACGACACCGTCACATTCAGCAGCAATAGCGTTGAACGTCTTCATGGCCTCAACGTAGCAAACCACTTGACCCTTCTTCACCGTATCGCCCACCTTGACTGGTGTATCGCCTGAATTCTTCACCAAGTAGAATTTACCTTCCAATGGAGAAGTCAAGTCATTGCCCTCACCTGGAGCAGCAGCTGCAGCAGCAGGAGCACCGGCAGAAGCGGCAGGAGCACCATTGTTCGCACCGATCGTCACGTTGTACTTCACACCGTTCACGTCAACCGTAACCGTCTGAGGCAACGCTACGCCGCCCTTTCCTGCAGCCTTCTTAGCCTTACGATCTTCAAGGTCAGCCAAGAAATCAGCCTTTGCCTTACCTGACTTATACGCACGGTATTGTTGTGGGTGCATAGCCAACTCGAACAACTCCTCGTCGTCTTGGCCGAAATCCCAACCCTCTTTCTTCATCTCCTCACGGAAAGTATCAAGTGCGTCAGGATAGTTGCTTTGAGGATCCTCCGTATGGAATTCACGGCCTTGCTCTTTTGCCCTTGCCACCAATTCAGGAGCCAACTCGCCAGGCAACTTACCAGACTTGCCCAACATCATGTCCCAAATATCGTCAGCAATCATAGACCAACGCTCTTTGCCCTTCTCCATCTGCATAACGTTCATCAACGCCATGTTCTTTACATATTGGGAAAATGGAGTCACCAAGCAAGGATAACCCATCATAGGCCATACATATTTTACCTCGTCGAACAACTTGATCAACAATTCATCTTGGCTCATCTTAGGCTTGCCGTTCTTCTCCTTCCACTTGTTGATAGACTCAAGGTTAGTCTCCAAGTCCGTCATCAAAGAACCCATCATACCGCCAGGAAGACCAGGACCGATCAACAACGAGTTCATCATACGGTTACGAGCAGGGATGTAGTAACCCAAGAAGTCGTCCATCATCTCTTGGATCAACGTACGAGCCTCCATGTAAGCCTCCATATTGATCTCCTTCACCTTGAAACCAGCGTCCTTCAACATAGCCTGAACAGCGATGACATCAGCGTGGCCCGTACCCCAAGAAAGAGGCTCCATACCAACATCGACATAGTCGCAACCAGCCTTACAAACCTCCAAGATGGAAGCCATGTTGAAACCAGGGCCTGCGTGGCTATGGTATTGAATAGTGATATCCTTGATAGCCTTGATGTTGCGGGTCAATTCGCCCAAGAAAGCAGGACGGCCGATACCAGCCATATCCTTCAAACAGATTTCGTCACAACCAGCATCAATCAACTCCTTAGCCATTTTCGTATAGTACTCAACGGTATGGATAGGAGAATAAGTGATGCAAAGACAACATTGAGAAATCATGCCACCAGCATGAGCATATCCGATAGAAGGGATGATGTTACGCGTATCGTTCAAACCACAGAACGTACGAGTGATATCAGTACCCTGTTTTTTCTTTACTACATAGAACAACTTGCGGACATCGGCAGGGACTGGGCTCATACGGAGTCCGTTCAATGCACGGTCCAACATGTGGGTTTGGATGCCCGCCTCGTGGAATGGCTTCGTCCACTCACGAACAGCCTTATTTGGATTCTCTCCATAGAGGAGATTAACTTGTTCGAAACCACCACCATTGGTTTCTACTCGGTCGAAGCAACCCATCTTAATGATTGCAGGAGCTACTTTTGTCAATTGGTCAACGCGAGGTACATACTTACCTGCAGCTTGCCACATATCTCTGAAAACGAGACTGAATTTTACTTCTTTAGCCATTTTTGATTTTATTCTGTTTTATATTTTCTCTATTTTCTCTGCTTTGGACTTTCCACCAGTCAATTTGCCGATAGCAAGATTGATTGCCATGACAACGTTGGGATCAACGGCTGATGATGCGGGTACGCCAGCCGCACTCTGCTTAGGTTCTTCCTCCGGCATATACTTGTTGATGAAAGAAACCAACAGGTTGCCAAGAAAAATAATCAACAGCAACACGGCAAATACGGTTGCAATACCCACTCCCATTAAAGTGAGAGCATCTATGAAATTATCGAAATTAAACTGCATAAAAATACATTTTAAAACATTTTATTCTATGTTTTGCAAAAATAATAAAAAAAACAGGAGAAGGAAATGTCTCTCAATTTTTTTGAAGAATAAGAATTTATTTTCCGTAGGCAAAAAAGATAAAACAGAAAGATTAAGAAGGATTAATCGTAAGATGTTTTTCATGAATGGTGCATAGAGGTAATAGATTGTTACAACTCGTCAAGGGCATGGCGCATACGATTATCCACAGAAGAGGCTATCCCAAGGCAAGACAATGAGGAAACGAAAAAATCCATCTATGATTTTTGGGCAACCAACATCAGTTGTCAAAGAAAAGAAGTATCTTTACAAATACATTAAGCGGTTTGTAAAAAAGGATTTGTATTCAACGTGTCGCCCCAACAGACCTATTTAAGAGAAGAAAAAATGAAACAATTATTACTCATCACATACCTGTCCCTTTTCACATCTATTGCAATGGGACAAACAGAAGAACACTATCTCGTGTTTTTCTTCAATAGGGTCTATCAAACACATAATTTCCAACACGGCACTGCTGATCATGTATGGATTGTGCCTTTTGATTCATGTGGCAACAACAATTTTGAGAAAGACATGAAACCATTATTTGTGGATTCATTCCATTTGTATTGTCTAAATGATCCAGATATAGACAACGAAAGCATTGTAGAGTTCCCTATAGCTAAATATTCCAAAGAAGATCCTATAGCATGGCGACTATACAAGAACCGAAAAATGATTCAAACGAAAACAATAAAAAAATACACCCGTCCAAAATCAAAAGACGTATTAAAGATATTTTGCGTGCCTATAATCGCAAAATGCAATACTCGCAAAATAGGTTTTTACAAAACCTCAATTGTCACTATTGAAGGAGAGCCCGTCATTTGGACAGACTTCTGGAAAGAGCAGAATAACGAAACCAAAAGGTCTGCACTTCGTCATGACTTCTCCAATTTTGATTTTCTGGTGACGTTAAGCAAGAAATCAAATCTGTAATGTTGGGGAGAGAGCAAACTACTAAAATTGAATTATTCCACAAAACAATCCGCCCTGCCCATACCGCCGTCCGTTCCAGACCGCATAGTATAGACAGGGCGTTTTTCTATTAATATGTCAAAATTTCCAAACCGTTTTCCGTCATCAAGAACGTATGTTCCCACTGAGCGGAAGGGAGACCGTCACAAGTAGTGACCGTCCATCCATCTATACGGCTGAAACGGACATCCTTCTTTCCCATGTTAATCATCGGTTCGATGGTAAAGACCATACCTGGAACCAACATCATACCGGTCTTTGGCTTTCCGAAATGCTCCACCTGAGGCTCCTCATGGAACGCAAGTCCCACGCCATGTCCACAAAGGTCACGAACCACCGAATAACCGTTCTTCTTAGCGTGCGCCTCGATAGCAGAACCGATGTCGCCCACAAATCCGAAAGGCTTTGCAGCCTCCATTCCGATCTTCAAACACTCCTTCGTCACATCTACCAAGCGTTGCTTTTCAGGAGAGATTTCCCCGATGCAGAACATCCGCGACGCATCTGAATAGTAACCGTCCAAAATGGTCGAAACATCCACGTTCACAATATCACCCTCTTTCAAAAAGACATTCGGACTTGGAATACCATGGCAAACCACCTCGTTGATGGAGACACAGACACTCTTCGGGAAGCCCTCGTAATTCAACGGAGCAGGAACAGCCCCATGCGATACGGTATAATCATAGACCAAACGATCGATCTGCTCCGTAGTCATGCCTGCCTTGATTTCCTGCGTCAGCATATCGAGAATACCCGTGTTTACCACTCCACTGCGCCTGATTCCATCTATCTGTTCTGGTGTCTTAATCAGTTTTCGGCTTGGCACAATGAAGCCACGACTTTCATAAAACATCATCTTTTTTTCAAATTCCGTTGGCGTTTCATCCTTGCGGACATACCACTTTCTTATACCTTTTCCCATATTGTTTTACCTCTTATAAATCTATAATCGAATGATTGTCACCTTTTTTTCAAGTCCACATCCAAGAGAAAAGGGCAGCAATCTAAAACACCACAAAATTAATTCATTTTTCAAAAAGAGATGGAAGATAAGCCTCTCAAACAACAAATTTTCCTTTGATTCGCTTAGACAAAGCCCACGCCGTGTCTCGGGCAGACTTCAACGCGATCGGCAATCCGCCGCCTGCCTCCATCCAATGCCCAGCCAAATAGAGATTGTCAACCCCCTCTACTCGATTGGAGATCGGCAAGCGTAGCAAGACATTATTTTGAGGTGTCCACCCTTGCGAACTTCCCCTATAATTACGGGTATAGCGATAGTAGGTCGCTGGCGTTGTCATGTCCGACATCTCCACATGGGACGGGAAATCGTCGCCCAACTTCCTCGACAAGAGCGAAATCACTTTCTGTTCAAATTGGCGTTTCTGCCGTTTATACTCCTCGTAATCGTTCTGACGCAAGGAGATCCAATAGTCGCCTTCGCGAGTTTGGAAATCGATGGCCAAGAGCGATTTGCCCGACGGAGCCATGGAGGAATCATAATTGTAGATGTGCACCTCCAAACGTTCGTACTCCGTTCCGTCCGGAGATTGGAACTTTTCGCCCATATCATAGCGAATAAAATGCGGAAGATTGCCCATATCGTAATCCACGCCCAAATAGAGGATGCAGAAAGAATAGAAAATTTGCTCCTTTTTCGGAACACGCAACTGTTCCTGCCCTTTCGAGAGATAACGTCCCCCCAAGGCACTGAAAATGGTCCAATTCCAATCGCCCGCAGAGACCACATAATCACAAGCCTCCAACGTTCCATCCTTCAACCGTAGCGCCTTGGCCTTCCCGTTTTCGACCTCGATGCGCTCCACTTCTGTCCCCAGACGGAGCTTTCCGCCCTTCTGCAGATAGGATTCCGTCAACTTCTGGGCGAAAGGCAAAGAGCCTCCCTGCGGATAACCCGCCACGCCCTCGTTCGCATAACTCTGCACGAAAAAGAGTATCGTGAGTGGCATCTCCTTCTCGTACAACAGCACGATGGCCTTGCGCAAGAAAGGATTCTTAAAGCGCTCGGCAAATTGCCAATTCGTCAGTTTACGCCAACGGAGCATGAAAAAAAGCATGGGAAACAAGCTGGACAACTGCATCTTATGCAAAAGTCCTTTCCACCACGGCTCGTCATAAAAGACAGGTGGCAAACGATCCAAGTATTTTCCGACAAAGCGGACTTGGTTCATCCACAACCGAATGGAGGATTCGTCCTCCGGAGCTATGTCCAAAAGATATTTCTCGAAAACGTCTATATCATTATAAAAATGGAAAACCGTATTTCCATAACGATCCTGCAAACCTGGCACATCAAACACCACCCGTTCCTCATGGTACTTGAATTCGATGGAATCCAAATCGATGATCTCCCGCCAAAAGGTATTGAACGAAATTCCCTCGTGGCTACCCAACAGCCAATGCATACAGCCATTGATCAGATAATCGCCACGCCGCCAGCCTGCACAGAGTCCGCCTGCCACCGTATGCTGCTCAAAAATCTCAGTCTGAATGCCGTTCTTCTGCAAATAGATACCTGCCGCCAATCCTGCAACGCCCGCTCCAATAATATTCACCTTCATAAGACAAGCAACGATTTAATGAATATTTCGGTCGTCCAACGATTTGCGATATTTCGAGGCATTTCCCTTATGCTCGTCGAAAGTGACGGTAAAATCATGGTAGCCAGAACGGTCAGGCCTTGCGCACATAAAGAGATAATCATGCTGGGCGTAGTTGAGCACCGCATCTATGGCATCCATGGACGGTATGCGGATAGGACCCGGAGGCAAACCGAGAACCTGATAGGTGTTATAGGGAGAGTTGACGGCAAGATGCCCCGACAACAGACGACGTAAACCGAAATTGCCCAAAGCAAATTTCACCGTCGGGTCGGCTTGCAACTTCATACCGCGGCGCAAACGGTTCAAATAGAGACCAGCCACCAACGGACGCTCATCCAACTTATTGGTCTCCTCCTCGACAATCGAAGCCAACGTACTGACCTCCAACTGGGAGATGCCGACATCCTGCAACTTAGCCAAACGCTCTTTTGTCCAGAACTTATCATACTCCTTCTTCATGCGACGAAGCAACTCTATCGGAGAAACCGTCCAATAAACCTCATAGGAATTAGGCAGGAACAAGGCAACCGAAGTTTCCGGTTGAACACCGAACTCAGCCAAAGCCACCGGATCATTCAGCACATCCAACAAGGCCGACTCGTCCATCATCAACTGGGAAGAGAGGCGTTGCGCCAACTGCTTTTTCGTTCGGATATTGTTAAACGTAATCGAAAGCGGAGCCTGCCGATTGTTAATCAAGCGATGCACCAACAAATAGTTGCTCATGCCGTCCTCCAACTTATAACGTCCGGGGCATATCTGCTCAGGATAACCGTTCCGCTTTGCCGTACGGATAAACGAATCCATGTTTTTGATGGCTTTCGTCTCCTTCAAGTGCTTCAGCACGTCATCAAACGTATCCCCCTCGTATATCAACAAATATTTCGGGTCGCCCTTCACCTCCACATTGGGACTCAACATAGTTCGATAATAGATAAACCCCACGACAGCCAAAATCGAGACCAAGACCCCGACCGCTATCCAAATCGCCTTTTTTAGAGGGGTCATTCCCTCCCCTTTCTTTTTTCCTTTTCCCATCTCTTTTCAACGAAGAAATAAATTCAGGTGGGTGCAAAACGTCAGCAGCAACCCCACTCTGCCTAAAAACACAAGGTGAATTGATAGAATACACCTAAACTCATACAGCCGTCATCAACAGCCGTATTAGCCAATCATAAATCAAAATTAGTCATTTTTTTCAGACTACCGCAAAACGAGCCCCTTTTATGAGAAAAAATGGCAAAGAATCGCAAAAAAGTCAAGGGAGGCTCGCTCCTTTCAGAGGGAACCGCCCTGAGATATAGGCCCTAATACAAGTTGAGACTCGAAATTTAGGGTCTTTTTGGAGTTAGTTAGTTCATTTCAGGTTAAGCCTACAACAACAGCCACGTGGATGCCCGAGACTTTCTTGAAAAATCTTCTATTACTAAAGATGCGAGAACTTAGCACTTTGCACAATGACACTGCCTTTTTTATGCAGATAGCTCAAACCCGTCCGCCAGAAACAATAGTAACATATGCATTGTGCTGATAAAACAAGCAGACTATCTGCTATTCAAACAACTGAAGCGCCTCGAAAAGGATTTCTTGAAAAATGATGGATTTAATGAAAGGATGTATCGCTTGAAGTCGGAGAGGAGAAAGTGAAGGGGTTTTGAGGGTTAGGTTCTTGAAGGCTGTAATGTCAGTACGGAGGTTAAGGTTTGTCTGTCGAAGAGAATAGTTCTTCTGATCTGTCTAAAAAAAGTGGGTAGTCCATCCTAAATCAGCGAAAATAATAAGGACAAGCGATAGGCAAAGAGAGTAACTAGACCCTATGTTTTGCTACGGGAAAGGCTCTTCCAAGGCTACATCGCACAAATTCATCAAAAGGCGAATTCATCGAAGAAATCTTAATACAATAGAAGACAATCAATTAGCAATTCAAGGAAAATATTTCTTCAAAAAACTCTTCCAAATGTTTTGCAATTATGAAAAAACAGACTACATTTGCAACGCAAAACCGAAAGGGGTTTGGTGAGATGGGTGAGTGGCTGAAACCACCAGTTTGCTAAACTGACGTACGGGTTACCGTACCGGGGGTTCGAATCCCCCTCTCACCGCAGAGAGGAAAGCAGATGACAAGTCTGTTTTCCTCTTTGTGTTTTTGGTGGGGTGTGGAAAGTATGCTTATACTTTTGCCCTATACAGGGCGTATTTGGGTGCGGCATTCATTTCCAGGGCGGTGCCCTGGGCTATGGATGAATTGGTCTTTCAGACCGTATAGGCGACACACACCCAAGTGCAAAAGTATTCAACGGCCAACACTTGAAGATTTATTCTCTCACAAACAATCCATTCTATATTTTTCTCAAAAAGCGTCACTAAACTTGAGCCAATCAACCATCATTTTTCCCCATAGATTTTCATCTTCACTATTTTTTTTGTTGTTTTGCATTAGGTATAACGGCGCCTTAAAATCGGGGGCCAAGCTATTTAAAGTATGAAAGTATTATTTATCGGTGGAACAGGAACCATCAGTTCCGCCATCACCAAACAATTGGAAAAGAGTCCGTGCGAACTGTACCTGCTCAACAGAGGGAACAGAACGTCGGAATTGGCACCTAACGTAAAGATTATCAAAGCAGATATTCACGACGAACCTCTCGTAAACCAACTCTTGGAGGGTGAGAAATTTGATGTGGTTTGCGACTTCATCGGATTCAAGAGAGAAGACGTCGAACGTGACTATAGGCTTTTCAATGGCAAGACTCGACAATACATCTTCATCAGTTCGGCTTCTGCCTACCAGAAACCCCTCGGCGACTATCGCATCACGGAGGGCACTCCCCTCTCCAACCCTTATTGGGGCTACTCACGCGACAAAATCGCCTGCGAAGAGTTCTTGCTCAAACAATATAGAGAAAACGGATTCCCCATCACAATAGTCCGTCCCAGCCACACCTACGACGAACGTTCCATTCCGCTAGGCGTACACGGGAAAAACGGCAGTTGGCAAGTTGTCAAACGGATGTTGGAGGGCAAGCCTGTCATCATCCACGGCGACGGCACCTCCCTATGGACCATGACGCACAACAGCGACTTCGCCAAAGGATTCATCGGTCTGATGGGCAATACGCACGCTATCGGGCAAGCCTTCCAAATCACCTCCGACGAGACTCTGACTTGGAACCAGATATACCAATCCATAGCAAACGCATTGAACGTAACCTTGAAGCCCTACTATGTCCCTTCCGACTTCTTGAACCAAGTGGGACCGGCATACGATTTCGAGGGAAGCCTCATTGGCGACAAAGCCAACTCCGTCGTTTTCGACAACACGAAACTAAAGCGAGCCGTCCCTGACTTCTGCGCCACTACCCGCTTCGACCAAGGTGTGAAGATGACGATAGAACATATATTGGCCCACAAAGAGCTACAGAAGGAAGACCCTGAATTCGACCAATGGTGCGACAAGGTAATCGAGGCAATGGAACAGGCAAAAAGGGCCATTTCATCACTAAAATAAACAATTTCAATCCTATATAAAATTCAAAATTTATGGTAAATGTAAAAGGTAAATGGGCATTCATCACAGGTGCCAGTAGAGGAATCGGTTATCTAAGTGCGCTCTTCATGGCGAGCCAAGGCTGCAATTTGGTGTTGCACAGCCGAAGTGCGAACCACTCCAAAAAAGTTTTGGAAGAGGTGAAAGCCAAAGGCGTAGAGGCTTATGCCGTAGAGGCCGAACTATCAGATTTCGCACAAGTAGAGAAAATGTTGAAGGAGATCGACGCCTTGGGCGTTCAGATTGACATCGTATTGAACAACGCCGGACTTCAAATCGGCTACCGCGTCAACTACATGGAGACGCCGATCAACGACTACATGGAGAGCTTTAAAATCAACACCGTGGCGCCAGCCATGATTTGTTACCACTTCTTGCCTAAGATGATCGAGCGAGGTTTCGTACGCATCGTCAACACCTCCAGCGGCATCCGTTTGGAGCCGGAACAAGCAGGATACTCTGCCAGCAAGGCTGCCTTGGACAAAATCACCATCGACCTCGGTTCTAAACTGGAGGGCACAGACGTGACCATCAACTTAGCCGATCCAGGCTGGTGCCGTACGGACTTGGGCGGACCTAACGCACCGAATGCACCCGAAAGCACGATTCCCGGCATCTTGGTGGGAGCCTTCATCGACGACCGCAAATCAGGCCGTTGGTTCCCTGCTCAGGACTTCTGCGGCATGACGCTTGCCGAGGCTGTCCAAAAAGCCGAGAAGGAATACAGCAGTCCATACTAACAGAACAAAAATCCGACAAGGTTCCCTTTCCGAGCAAAACGGAGAGGGAATCTTTTATTCTGAGGCATACGGTCGAAAGGCAAAACATTTCGTCCCATACTAAGAAATGAGGATAACTGAAATTTGGTATATTTCCAGTTTTTTCTTAAATTGCAACTATATTGTATAGTATTATTCAAAATATCATAACCTATTATTAGCAAGACAATTCCAAAATAACTATTATAACAAATACATTGATTATGGCTACAAAGTACACAGGAACACAGACAGAAAAGAACTTGGAAGCTGCATTCGCAGGCGAGAGCCAAGCTCGAAACAAGTACACCTACTTCGCATCCAAAGCGAAGAAAGAAGGATTTGAGCAGATTGCGGAACTCTTCCTAAAAACAGCAGAAAACGAGAAAGAGCACGCAAAACTTTGGTTCAAGGAGTTGAACGGAATCGGTTCAACAGCAGAGAACCTTGCAGAAGCCGCTGCAGGCGAAAACTACGAGTGGACGGACATGTACGAAGGCTTTGCCAAGACTGCCGAGGAAGAAGGATTCCACGAACTCGCCATTAAATTCCGTTTGGTCGCTGCCATCGAGAAGCGTCACGAAGAGCGTTACCGTGCCCTCTTGAAGAATATCGAGACTGCCCAAGTCTTCGAGAAATCGGAAGTCAAAGTTTGGGAGTGCCGCAACTGCGGACATATCGTAGTAGGCACGAAAGCCCCAGAAGTCTGTCCTACTTGTGCACATCCAAAGTCCTATTTCGAGGTTCACGTGGACAACTTTTAAGAAAAACAAAGGGGAGATGCAACGTCTCCCCTTTTTCATCTCTATCTATTTGAATACAAGCAAACAAGACAAAATCCATACAAGTTTTTCAGCCCCCGTAAGCATCAAAGGCAATGAGGCTCATAAAGAATCAAAGAATTCGCCCAAAACATCGCCTATAAAGTTCGAAGCCGATTCAACCACCGTATCCACAACCGAATCCGAGACCGCATCGCCAACTGCATCCGAAGCGGCGTCTGAAGCAGAGTCCGACACAGCATCCGAGAGCGTCTCCGTCCCCAAATCGTTTGGCGCAACCGAACCCACATCCGAGTCCAATTCAGAGATAGGCGTTTCCTCCTTATCATCGTTTCCCACAATATCACCGATCGACTCAGTCATCGAATCCATGAATTGGCTTCCGGATGAGCTCTCTTCTACCAACTCCTTTTTCTTATCATCCTCCAACATAGCACATTGTTTTGGTTTGATTCTCAAAGGTAATAAAAAAAGAAAGGGACTGTTTCTCCAAGAGAAACAATCCCCTCCCTTATTTTATTAAAAAATCTTATTCCTCCTTATTAGATGAAGCAGCCTTCATTTCAGCCAACTTCTTAGAGTTCTCAATAATCTTCGCATTGTCTATTGTATAGAATACCAAAGCTATGATACCGAGAGCCGCACCAATCAAAGGAACGACAACGAAAATAGTCTTTACAGAATCCTTGATGTCACCCGTGATGTTCACATCATTCGCGATAAAGCCTACCATTGCGAGACCGAACAAAGGAAGTGAATTTGCAATTGCATAACCCAATTTTTGAGCCATCGTTGCAGAGGTATAAATCAAACCTGTAGCACGACGACCCGTCTCCACCTCAGCATTATCAGCAACGTCTGCATACATACTCCACATGATGAAACCAGTAGGTCCAATGACCAGCGTAAACAGACAGTTCAACAAGATAATCGCAGAAAGACCATCTTTAGGGATAAACAAGAACAACAATGAGATCAAGGCTGACAACAAGAAGCAACCAATCCATACATTCTTCTTACCGAACTTAGAAACAATTGGCTTGATAAGCATCGTACCGAGGATTGTAAACAAAGTTCCCAAAGAAGCGAACAAGGCATAGAACAACTCCCAGTCAACCTTCATACCAAAGCAAGTACCTGAAATCTTATATTTGAAGAAGCTCAAATTGTCACCCACTTGAGGCTCTGCACTTTCGCCTCTTGCAACTTTAATATTGACTGATTTTCCATCACTGCCCACAGACTCGAAACATCTCTCGACAGCGACACTTTCTCCTGCCACCTTGATAACACCGACAGAGGCCGTATCGACTCTTCCGCTCTCCAAAATATAAATAGGAGTTTTCTTGTTATCTTGAGTTGCTGAAATATCCACGATTCTGCTGCCTGGCTCTACCACCTCAATATCAGCCAAGAAATACTTAGCATAGAAAGTAGCAGCCGAGTTGTGACATGCCGTAAACAAAATCAAAGCGATGCCAGCGAGAGAGAGGCACCACCATTGACGATTCTTTACAAGGTCGCTGAGGTCATCCTTCAAACTGTTGTTTTGCTCCTTAACTGGAGTAACACGCTCCTTTGTGAAATAGAACGTGCAGAAGAGCAAACACATAGCAACCACGCCGTAAATCAAAATCACATAGAAGAATGAAGTAGAAGTGGCAGCACCGGTCAAATCCTTCATGGCTTGAGCGAACTTCATCACCATGGCGAAACTCAACCAGAAACCTATTTGAGCACCAATATTTCTATACGCAGAAACAGAGTCTCTCTCCTCTGGATCTTCAGAAAGGACGCCAAGCAACGCACCATAAGGCACATTTACGACTGCGTAAAGGATTCTGAACAAGAAGAAGGAGATATAGGCATAAATCAACTTTCCACCCATGGAGAAATCAGGAGTAAAGAAAGCGGCAACACCCGCAACACAGAATGGAATCAATCCATAGAGAATCCAAGGACGGAACTTACCATACTTCGTATTACATCTATCAGATGCTCCTCCAATAAAAATATCTATAACGATATCCAAATATCCGATAATCATCATCATGAATCCAGCCTCTGTCGGATCCAAGCCAAAGATGTCCGAATAGAACATACCGGCGATACATACAATACCCCAAAAGAGGTTGCACGCCAAATCTCCCGCACCATAGGAGAGTTTCTCTAGAACTGAAAGTTTTTGTTTGTTTTCCATTTTATTAAATTAAAAATTTTCTACTTTAATTCATCACGGTTCAATTTCACAGGAGATTTACCCACGAACGGAATCTCGCCGCACAAAGCCTTAACCACTGCCTTTTGCGTAAAGGCATCAATACTATACGCATTGATTTTCACTGGCGACATAGCCTCGTATATATCCAACGTATAAGGATTTGCATAAGAGATTGCGATACGCTTGCTCGGGTCCGTCATATTAGCTGTCCACACCGCAAAAGACTCCTTGTTCTTCAACAAGCAAGTACCCAACGGATGGAAATAACGGTTTTCGAAGCAAACCAGAATCTTATCGTAAGTGCTCAAAGAATCGATACGGTAGCCCCATTGATAGAAGTGAGGATTATCCATCACTGTCACCTCGAAGCCACGGCTTTGGAGTTCGTTCTTCGTCACCTCCATCTTGCCTTCGCTCATCTCTTCACCCACCTCGATCACAAGGATTTTCTTGTCCTTCTCAACCTTCAAAGGAAGGGATCCGTTTCTGTCCTCGACCAAAGTCACAGCTTTCTCAGCGATAGCCGTACCCGTCTTCTGAACCAACGCCTTAGCCTCCTCCGTCATAGGAGTAGACAAAGAGTCCGTCTTCACATTCAAGCCAAAGCGCTCACGCATAGCCCAAACACGAGCAACGGCATCATCCAAACGGGACATAGGGATTTCTCCACGGTTGATGCGAGCCTCCACCGTATCCATATAAGCCAAATCAGGCCAAAGTACGACATCGGCACCCGCCGCGAAGCATTGAACAGAAACCTCCAACTCGTTCTTATAGTAACCCGCACAACCGCCCATATTCAAAGCATCCGTGATGATTACACCTTGATAATTGAATTTGTTCTTCAACAAATCGATCATCAACTCCTTAGAAAGAGTGGCAGGTGGCAACTGACCATTGATTTTCTCCGTCTGATAAGCAGGCAATTGAATATGTCCCACCATGATGGAAGCTGCCCCATTATCGATCAATCCAGAGAAAAGTTTACCAAAAGTATTGTTCCACTCCTCTTTCGACAAAGAGTTAGCCGTCGTAACAATATGCTGGTTACGCATCGTAACACCGTCGCCAGGGAAGTGTTTAACCGTCGAAATCACACCTTGCTTATGAAGACCATTCATCTGGCTCTTCAAGATAGGCAACGCCTTCTCCGCATCATCCGATACCGAACGCTCGACCACCAACTCCTGCAAAGGATTCATGTTCAAGTCGCAGACAGGATGCAACAACCAGTTGAAGCCCATTTCCTTCGCCTCAAGTGCGATGGACTGTCCCAAATCATAGGCCAAGGAAGTGTCTCCGGCCGCACCCAATGCCATTCCGACAGGAAGATGCGTATATTTCGAATACGTCTCGCCAATACCACGCTCAAAATCCTCGCAGACCAACAACGGAGCTTTAGCATTCGCGTTATACTCTTTCAAAAGGGAAGACAACAACTGCAAAGGATCTTCTCCGTGAGACTTCTCCTTCAAATACCAATCGGCGATAAAAAGGCTACCCACCGGATATTTAGCCATAAAGGAGGCGATTGTGCCATCCGCAGCCGCCTTATGATCCTCATACTTAGCGACCACCATCATGGTCTGACCGATTTTCTCTCGAAGAGATAAGGACTTCCAAGATGTGTCTACAGCAACATACCCATAAGTTGGTCTAACAATATCGGATTTTTGCTTTTGTTGCGAGCAGGAAGAGAACGCAATCACAGCTGAAGTCAACACAAAAAGGTTTTTTGCTATTTTCATGCCTTTCCAAAATTAAAAAAGGGGGAAGCGGGAAAAACCACCTCCCCCTAGATGAGATTACTTAGTGTAAATATTCTTAGCTTTCAATACAGTAGTGTCAACCGCATTGTTATTGACTACGGCAAACACCTTCTTGATATACTCGCCAGCAGGAGTCACATTGTTCCACTCCTGTTTTTCACAAGCACCTGGTTGAAGCACGGAAGAAGACCTGAAGTTGTCAGAGAAACTCCAGTTACAGAAACTAACGATTTGCTTACCTTCGTTATTTCCCTTGAACATCAACAACCACGTGTCTGTCCAGTCAAAAGCGACAGGTCCGTTACCGTCCGCATTCGTAGGGCCGAACTCAGAACAGAAGACAGGCAATTTGCCCAAGACATCATACATATACGAATACATGTTATAGAAATCAGGCTTTCCGTCCTTCTCGAATCCTGAATTGTGTTCATTTGCATAGAAATGGAACGTATACATCACGTTGTCGTACTTAAGACGAGCATCGCGGGCAGGATAATCATCACAGATATCCTTTCCGTTGCCTTGGCACATACCATCCTTCAAACAAGCATCCACCAACTGGTCCCATTGAGGAGTACCCACGATAACGATCGGATGTTGCGCGCCAACGACATCATACTCCGTATGGATGACAGGAATGATACGGTTCGCATACTCAGCGATCATATCCCAAGTCACGTTCGACTCACGCGTACATACCCAAGGCTTCGTCGTATCAGCCTTCTCCTGGCAGTTGTTTGGCTCGTTACAGATTTCATACAACAAGTGCGACTTTTCCGCATATTTGTTTGCAATGAAACGGAAAAACTCGTCAGCTCCCGAATACTTAGGATCCAACGGATTTCCAGGAGTCAAGATATGCCAATCCACAATACAATAGATACCGAGCTCACCGCAGATGTCGATATACTCGCACATCTTCTCGCGGAATCCCTCAGGATCGGTATTATACCCCTCCTCCTCAACATACATGGCAAGGCGCAACACATTGATGTTCCATTCTTTGGCCAACGTCTCGATAGACTCCTTGCTGTAGCAGTCGCCACACCATTGCCAGCCCATCGTACTCATTCCAGCCAATTGGACAGGCTCTCCCGCTTCGTCACAAAGTTGAGTGCCTTTTACTTGTAATCTACCGTGCTTAGCGACAGGAGAACCCTCTGGATAGACAGGTCTTGTGTCCACAGTAGTAACTGATTCGGGCTTTGACGCACATCCGCCACAAGAGTACAAGCCCAAGGAAGCGGCAAGCAAAGCACCAATGAAAATTTTTTTCATTCTCTAAATTATTAATTATGGATTATAAGGGGAAGAGCATCCTCCTCGGACTCCCCTCCCCTTATCTTTTCAGACTATCCCATGATGACTTCCACGGTATTCTTAGAGCCTGCAGGTTGCATAGGAACTATGTTGCCGGCGATTTCCTTACCGTTGACAACCAATTTCTTAACGCCCTTTTGAACACCACTTGGGTTTGTCACCTTAATGCTGTATTCTGCATCACGGAAGATACGGTTTACAGAATAGCCCTTGATGTCTGCTGGCAAGCAAGGATTGACCTCCAAACCTGTATAAGCAGGCTTGATACCCAAAAGGTATTGGCTCACTGTCAACCACATCCAAGCAGCCGTACCCGTCAACCAAGAGTTCTTACCCTCACCTGGCTTAGCGGCATCCTTACCAGCTACCATTTGGCAGTTTACGTAAGGCTCAACCTTATGAAGCGCTTGATCCTTCAAATACATAGGAGCGATCTTGCGGAAGAGCTCCCAAGCATCGTTACCACGTCCGGCAACCGTCTCACCGATGATCACCCAAGGGTTGTTGTGACAGAAGATACCTGCATTTTCCTTATATCCAGCAGGATAAGAACTGATCTCACCCATCTCAACGTGATAAGTTGTATAAGCAGGGTTGTTAAGCACCATACCGTGCTCGCAATCGAGATATTTCTTACAAGAGTCGATAGCCTTGTCAACCATACCCTCTTCCAAACCGATACCAGCCATTGTACAGAAACCTTGGCTCTCGATGAAGATCTTACCTTCCTCACACTCCTTAGAACCGATCTTGTTTCCGTAGAAGTCGTATGCACGAAGATACCAATCACCGTCCCAACCATGCTTCTTAACAGCCTCAACCATAGAGTCGATGCACTTTTGAGCACGAGCAGCCTCATCAGCCTTGCCCAATTGCTTGCAAAGCTCTACATAGTCCTTACCAGTCACAACGAACAAACCTGCGATCATCAAAGACTCAGCCTTGCTACCTACTGAATTGTTCTCTGTTGTTTGGAATGACTCGTTTGGATCCCAAGAGAAGCAGTTCAAGTTCAAGCAGTCGTTCCAGTCAGCACGACCGATCAACGGCAACATGTGAGGACCGAGGTTGTTTACTACGTGGTTGAAAGAGATCTTCAAGTGTTCGAACAAAGAGACCTCAGAACCTGGCTTGTTATCGAATGGAACAGGCTCGTCCAAGATAGAGAAGTCACCTGTCTCCTTAACATAAGCAGCCGTACCGAAGATCAACCAGCATGGGTCATCGTTGAATCCACCACCGATGTCATTGTTACCACGCTTAGTCAATGGTTGGTATTGGTGGTAGCAACCACCATCTGGGAATTGCGTAGAAGCGATATCAATGATACGTTGACGAGCACGGGAAGGAACTTGGTGAACGAAACCAACCAAGTCTTGGTTAGAATCACGGAATCCCATACCACGACCGATACCACTCTCGAAGAAGGATGCTGAACGAGAGAAGTTGAAGGTGATCATACATTGGTATTGGCTCCAGATGTTAACCATACGGTTCAATTTCTCGTCATCAGACTTAACGACATAAACCTCAAGCAACTTATCCCACATAGCTGCAAGTTCTGCAAATGCATCGTCAACAGCCTTAACTGTAGAGAAACGCTTGATTGTCTCGAGAGCCTTCTCCTTATTTACAAGAGTCACATCAGAATCTTGAGAAGAGATGAGCGAACCATTCTTCTTACGAGCGATATCCTCCTTAGAGAACTTCTTATCTTGCTCATTCTCAACATAACCAAGCACGAAGATATAATCCTTGCTTTCGCCTGGCTTCAACTCAACTTCGATATAGTGAGATGCGATTGGTGACCAACCATGAGCAAGTGAATTGCTAGGCTTACCAGCCATTACACATTGAGGATCAGCGAACTCGTTGTAAAGTCCGATGAATGACTCACGGTCCGTATCATATCCATCAATCTTTGCGTTAGTTACAGCATAGTATGCATAGTGGTTACGACGCTCCTTGTACTCTGTCTTGTGGTAAATCACGCTACCGTCGATCTCCACCTCACCAGTTGACCAGTTACGTTGGAAGTTCTCCATATCGGTAGCAGCATTCCAAAGACACCACTCAGCGAAAGAGAAGAGCTTAATCTTCTTCGTCTCCTTTGTAGTATTCTTAAGAGTAACTTTCTGAACCTCAGCCCATGTCTTCAATGGAACGAAGAAAAGAACAGATGCCTCGATACCGTTCTTAGAACCGGTGATGCGTGTATAGTTCATACCATGACGGCACTCGTAAGAGTCGAGCGGAGTCTTGCAAGGTTTCCAACCTGGATTCCAAACCGTACCGTTGTCGTTGATATAAAAATAACGGCCACCATTATCCATTGGCACACCATTGTAACGATAACGAGTAATACGACGGAACTTAGCGTCCTTATAGAAATCATAACCTCCTGCGGTGTTTGAAATCAAACCAAAGAAGTCCTCGTTACCAAGGTAGTTGATCCAAGGGAACGGTGTAGCTGGATTGGTAATGACGAACTCACGGCTCGCATCATCAAAATGTCCGAATTCCATACTTAGAATTTTTTTTAATTATTATTTAGTTTATACTCTGTTTTTGACATACTTCAAAACGTACAAATATAAAATTAAATTAGAAAAAAAAAGAGATTTATCTCAGCGATTTTTCAACATCGGGCAAATTGGTAAACTTATGGGTTGGGAATGAAGTGGTAAGGAGAAATATTCGTCATAGAGGAAGCGAAGGAAAGGCACAAAAAAGAGGGCATACCGTCGTTCGCGGCATACCCTCATCCCTTAAAAATCCTATTATTCTTGCAACTTTCCCTTGTAAGAAGTCGGATAATCACCAAACTTCAACGAGAAAGTGATGGAGTCACCCTTGATTTCTCCCTTTATATCATAAGCTGTATACTTTTCAACAGGACGTGAAGACATCGTAGGAACGACGGTGTCTGCTTGGAAAGTGATTACGCCCTCACTCTGCTTTTTAGGGATGCTTGGCACCGTCAAATTCACCGTTACAGGCATTTGTGGAACAAATCTCACACCGAGAAGATCCAAATTGACATTGCCCAATGAATCATACGAACTTTTAACACTAACAGAATCTGACCTGTAGGTCAAATCAGAGTAATCGACAAACATCTGGCCAATATAAGATGTTGTATCCGACGTCTCCTCCGATCCCTTCTTGTCATCTTTCTTGTCGTCTTTTTTATCCTTCTCATCGGTTGTTTCAGATCCATTTGCATCATCATCGTCGTCATCCTCACAAGAGGCTGCACCGAAAGAGAGTGCACCGAGCAACACAGCCCATGTTAAATACTTAAATTTCATAACATTAAACATCTATAAATATAACGATATAATTGATTCAAACCTCATGCCATTCATATTTCCCAACGGAACGAGACGCCCAACTGACGAGGCTTGCCTGCCTGGAAGAAGTCATTCCCCATGGAACGGAAATAGAAGGTATCATACGCTTCGTCCGTCAAATTCTTGCCCCAGAATCCTAGTTCCATCTTCTTATGGACGAACGAGACACCGCCTCCCAAAAGGAAATAGAGGTCTTGTTTATAGTCGTTCGCCTCATTCCAATAGATGTCACCCAACAGTTTTCCATCTGCCTTCAAGACTATCTTATCGACAAAAGCCTTCAGATGCCACGTATATTGGGTAAGTGCCGAGAGCGTATTAGAGGGAGAGTACGGCACACGGTTTCCCGCATAATCGGCCCTTCCATCGTAAAAATCCACAAATTTAGCATTTGTATAGCCATATGCCAAAGAAAAAAGCCAATCATTCGGTTCGTAGGTCAACGAAGCCTCGCCACCGTAACTTCTCGTCCGCCCCGCATTGGTCATCATCCTGCCGACATTCTTTCCTTGCGGGAAGACCGTCAATTGCTGATCGCGGCAATCGATATAGAAAAGAGCCACATCGGCCAGCAACGTTGAATTGAGGAGGGAGAAATGGCCACCCAACTCATAGTTCCAACTATATTCGGGGTCGTAGGTGGTTGCCTTGGCGGAATTGTAGGTCGTCTCTCCCACTCCATCCATGTGGACGCCCAACTTATCCATCATGCCATTCATCATCCGAGTCTGTAGGATGTCCGAAAAGATCTGCGTGTTGAAGCCTCCTGCCTTATAGCCCTTTGCGACGTAGGCATAAAGGTTGTTTCGTTTGTCAATGCTATACTGCAAAGAGACCTTCGGGAGGAACTCGACGAAATGGTTCGTCTCCTTGCCGTTCATCTCCGTACGAAGCGGTTGGAAATCGTCCATCAAGAGGGAGAAATAGTAATTGACGTCAGCCTGGTTTCTGTATGTCATCGAAGCCGCCTCGTAATCCATCCGAAGTCCGATCGTAGCCAACCAATGGTCACCCAACTTAAATTCCGACTGATGATAGAGCGCAGCCCCATAAGTAGGCATATCGAAATGGCTATAGACCACAAACTGATTCTCCTTGATATCCAAATAGTCGGATGGGAAAACAGCATGGATGCCTTTGTTCGCATTATCCAAGATCAGTTGTTCGATGCCACCCCGCTTAAACGTGACAGGCGCTGACATATCAATATGCTTGTAAAAGCCCCACAAGCCGCACTGCCAGTGCCAGATGCCATCCCTCTTGGACTTCAGCAAGAAATCTTGCGTGAGGGCATGTTCCTTTTGGGCTTGCTCAAGCGTGAAGACATCGACCGGCGTGAAATCATTATCCATGTTCAAATCATCATCAAGGTATTGATAACTCGTGACACTTGAAAAGAGGTATCGATCGCCCACACGACGAATGGAGAGTCCGTCCATCAACGAGAAACGCTCATAGGAGGATCCGTCATTATAATTAACCGGAAGATGTGTTTTCAATGAATCATCGTACAAGGCATAGGCATAGCCTCCTTGTGACACCAAGCCCAAAGAGAAGGAATTGTCCACCTTCCAATAACGGTTGGGCGTCCAAACCATCCTTGCACGGAAGGCCCCAGAATTAGAGGGGTCACATTTGTCTCCGTCATAGAGATTGGTATAAAAACCGTCCGTGTGATTATAAAGTGCCGCAAGGGAAAAAGCGAACTTCTTGTTCAACTGATGATAGGTAGAGCCCTTCAACTTGACCGTGTTCTCCGATGAGTAATCGGCAGAAAAACGAGTTCCTGTATAAGAAGCGGGGGAAAGCGTGAAAAGATTCATCACGCCGCACATCGTATTGCGTCCGTACAACGTACCCTGTGGGCCACGCAACATCTCCAGGCGACAAACATCAAAGAGATCGAAATCGTAATTGTTCTTGTTCAAGAAAGGGACCTCGTCCACATTCAGTCCCATGACCGGTTGGTCGATACGGGCGCCCAAGCCTCGGATGTAGATGGAGGAGGTCATTTGCGAACCATACTCCGGCTGATAGAAGTTTGGGATAGAAGCCGAAAAATCCTTCACGGACGAGACCGTCGCACTAGAGACCTGTTCCATGTTGAAAGAGGAAGCCGAAACAGCCTGTTCCCGTATAGGTTTATTCTCCTTTACCGCAATGATAGAAACCTCGTCCAAAGAGATGGAGGATTCCTCCTGTTGTCCCATCAATGTGGTTGCCCCTAGGGCAAAACATCCAATCAAAAAACAAATACGTCCCGCACTCGTTGCCATTTAGTTTTTACTGAAGTAATCGAAAAAAAAGAGATTTCAAACAATCTCCGTTATCGCCGGCAAAGATAGTACGGTCTATCCAATAAGAATAGGACACCAAACTGTTTTTTTAGGACTTTTTATTCATCATCCGATAAGACAATGGGGAAAGCCCCACCACCTTCTTAAATTTACGCGCGAAATAGGATTGATCCAAGATATTCAAGCACTCTGCCACCTCTGCCACCGTCTTGTCCGATTCCAACAAAAGAAGCTTCGCACGCATAATTAAGGATTCTTCAATCCAAGCGGAGACTGGTTTGTCGGTGTGGTTCTTAATCAATTTATTTAGATGATTCGGCGTAACAGAAAAAGTATCGGCATACTCCTTCACGGAGAGCAACGGCTTCGTCTCGTCAAAAATCATCTCCAAAAAGGCATTGCTGATGGAATCTGCCAAAGGTGCCTGCGAGACACTTATGCCCCCAGCCAACTGGAACAAGCAAGAGACAAAGAAGGACTTCACCAAATTGCGATTGACCTCCTCCTTGGCAACCTCCTGCACGATTCGGGCAAACAGGGTGTCCAACATACGAACATCCGACTCCGACAGAGGAACTTGCAAAAGAGCATGCACCGGATGGGAAGCGAAAAGTGTCTCCGCCCTGAAGAAGTCGCAATTCACGAAACTGCTATGGAAGCCTCCCATATACCCTACCGCCTCCTTGTAATAGCGGATGGAGAAGGCACTGCCCTGCGGCACAAGCAGCATCGCATTCTTATGCACCAAGAACTTTCCGCCTTCCGCATCCTCCACCAAAATCTCGCCCTGAGTCAAAAAGACGAAGCTAATGACCATGGGACGCATCATTGGCGTAGGACAACAGAGCCAGTAACAGCTTTCATCCAACCGTCGGATAGAGAAAGGTTCCTGCTGCACGGCGGACATACTACCCATCTGTCTTCTCGTCGAATCCATACTATGCTTTATTCAAAAAAGGCTGCTCTCCCAAGCGGAAGGGCAGCCTCCTAGTTATATGAATACTAAAAAATAATGTTTATTCCTTTCTGAACTTCTTAACAGCGATACCATCGGCGAAGACGATCTTCACGAAATAGATACCTTGTGTCAAGTCAGAGACCTCAACTGTCTCATTAGCATCGGAAACAGAAAGCACAACACGGCCCATCATATCCAACACCTCAACGCCCGTAGCGACAGCCCCATCAGGCAACACGAGGGAGAAGGTCTCCTTCACCGGATTCGGAGTCAAGAATACTTGGTCGTTATAAGAGACCATGCCAACTGCATTGTAGCAAGCTTGGAACTCATCTGGCTCGGCCAACTTCTGCTTGATATATTCACCAGACTCAGAAGTGTTGGTCCATGCTTTCGACTCACAGGAATTACCCTTCAAAGCTGCCGACGTCTCATTCTTGCCAGCAAAGCTCCAGTTACACCAGCTGATCTTGCGCTCCTTCATCCACTGCATCCAAATGTCGCACTCATCAAAAAATACGCCCCCAGAACCGTCCGCCTTCGAAGTACCGAACTCCGTAACGAACAAAGCCAAACCTTTATCAAGGGCTTTCTGAGCCTTCTGACGCAAATAATCGAAATGCGTACCGGAATAGAAATGCAACGTGTACATCACATTGTCATAAGACAACGGATTCTCCGCAGCCAAATCCACATCTTGGCTCCATGTTGGCGTACCGCAAATCACAACCGTTTTAGAGTCGTTGGCACGGATTACAGGAATCACCTCGTCCGCATATTTCTTAACGACATCCCACTTAACCGATGTGCCGTTAGGCTCATTACAAATCTCGTACAACACATGCTTGTCATCCTTATGTTTCTTGGACATATAGTCCCAGAAAGGAATCGCATCGTCCAACGTATTGTTCGGATTTCCACTACCTTGGTTGAGGACATGCCAATCAATCAAGCAATAGATACCATATTTTCCGCAGATATCCACCAACTCGTCGATATAGGCATTGTAGGCATCCTTCGACTTAAATTGACCGGTCGTATAGCCACCCCACTCGTGAGTGTAGACTGCCAAACGGAAAATGTCAACACCCCAGTCTTCGGCCAAAGCCTTGATACCCTCTTCCGTATAACAAGCAGGGAACCATGCCAAACCATGAGAACTCATGCCTCGCAACTGCACGGGGAAACCACACTCGTTTACCAACTGCGTGCCTTGCACAGACAACTTACCATTTTGATAAACAGGAGAACCGATAGGATAATCGGCCGCTGTAATCGACATTGCGCAAGCCATAAAGCCCAGCGCCAACATCATCTTTTTAACAATAAATTTGAAAACCATAATGAAACATTTAACTTTAAATAAAATAAAAAATAGTACTAACTATATCCATACCGCAAATATTGTGTATTTTTTCCACACTTACAAAAATTCTCAGAACAAATGCTGTTTTTTAACAAAAAAGGGGAAAGACTGAATCGTCTCTCCCCTATTTCCATGACAAAAATCAACCCTTGATCAAGTTCTTTCCCGTCATCTCCTTTGGTTGCTCCAAACCGAGCAAATAAAGAACAGAAGGAGCCACATCGGCCAATTTTCCGTCCTCCACCTTAGCAGACTTGTTGTTGCTTATATAAACGAAAGGAACTGGGTTCAATGAGTGAGCCGTGTTAGGCGTACCGTCTGGATTGATTGCGTTGTCGCAGTTTCCGTGGTCGGCAATGATGATGACATCGTAGCCATTAGCCTTAGCAGCCTCAACAGTCTCGTTTACACAGTTGTCGATAGCCACAACTGCCTTTTGGATAGCCTCGTAAACACCCGTATGGCCTACCATATCACCGTTGGCGAAGTTCACAACGATAAAGCCATAGTTCTGCTCCTTGATAGCGCCAACCAACTTATCCTTCACCTCGTAAGCACTCATCTCAGGCTTCAAGTCGTAAGTTGCCACCTTTGGAGAAGGAACCAAGATACGGTCCTCACCAGGGAACTCAGCCTCACGACCACCGTTCAAGAAGAAGGTTACATGGGCGAACTTCTCCGTCTCAGCTGTATGCAATTGCTTGATACCCTTGTTGCTGAGGTATTCAGCCAATGTATTGACAACATTCTCCTTAGGGAAAAGGATGTGGACACCTGTGAACGAAGCGTCGTATGGAGTCATACAATAGTATTGGATGTTCTTGATTGTGTGCATTCCAGCCTCTGGCATATCTTGTTGAGACAAAACGACAGTCAACTCCTTCGCACGGTCGTTACGATAGTTGAAGAAGATAACCACGTCACCTTCCTTAATCGTGCCGTCCACTGTAGAGTTAACGATAGGCTTGATGAACTCATCCGTAACGCCCTCGTCATAAGACTCTTGCATAGCCTTCACCATATCGGAAGACTTCTTACCGATTCCGTTTACCAACAAATCGTAAGCCTCCTTGATACGCTCCCAACGCTTATCACGGTCCATAGCATAGAAACGACCGATGATAGAAGCGATCTTACCTGCCGACTTTGCCGTATGAGCTGAGAGTTGCTCGATGAAGCCCTTACCGCTCTTTGGATCCGTGTCACGTCCGTCCATGAAACAGTGGATAAACGTATTCTCGATTCCGTAAGCCTTAGATATGTCACAAAGTTTGAAGAGGTGATCCAAAGAAGAGTGGACACCACCGTTGGAAGTCAAGCCCATAAAATGGATGTTCTTACCATTCTCCTTTGCATAAGAAAAAGCACTCTTGATTTCAGGGTTCTCCATGATGGTATTCTCACGGCAAGCGATGTTAATCTTCACCAAATCTTGGTAAACCACACGACCTGCACCAATATTCAAGTGACCTACCTCCGAGTTACCCATCTGTCCATCAGGCAAGCCTACGAACTCGCCAGACGCCTGCAACTGCGAATAGGGATAATTCTTCAACAAAGAATCCCAATAAGGAGTCGGAGTTGAAGTTATTGCATCAGACTTGCTTTTGTTTCCGAATCCCCATCCATCGAGGATCATCAATAATACTTTCTTGTCCATTTCTATTTTATTTTATAAATACTAATTTCTTTCTAAAAGTCATCTCTCCACATATTCCTCCTCAAAATCAGCCTCCTGCGCCAGTTCCTTGAATTGCCTCATCCGTTTAGCACCCAATTCCGAACGCACCAACTGCGTCTCGTTATCATCATTACTTGTTGACGAATAGGCATTGGACGAAACCCGAAAAGAGTTCTTCACCCCAAACAAATGCAATATTCCGCCCAGCACCTTTCCCACTACCGAAAGAACGGAAACGATGCCGAACAAAAGAATAGACAACAACAAGATAATGACCAGCGACATAGCCTATCTAATTAAGAGAAATTTGTGGTAAGAGCAACTATCAATAAACATTTTGCGCCACTTCCTTCACGCTCTTGGCTGCCATCAAGGAATAGAAGTGGATGCTTGGAACGCCATGCGCAATCAAATCCTTCGCCTGCATCGTACACCACTCAACGCCCACGGCACGAGCCTCCTCGTCAGTCTTGCACTTACGCAACTCCTTCGCGAAATCCTCAGGAATATCGCAATGGAAAATCTTCGGAAGGACTGTCAACTGATTCATGAAAACGACGGGCTTCAATCCTGGAATGATAGGAATATTGATGCCTTCTGCCCTACAACGGCTCACGAAATCATAAAATTTCTGGTTGTCGAAAAACATCTGGGTGACGATGTAATCAGCGCCATTCTCCACCTTCTTCTTCAACCAATAGATATCCGACTCCATGTTAGGCGCCTCCTCGTGCTTCTCCGGATAGCCAGCCACACCATAAGAGAACTTCTCCGCCTTTTCTTGCAACTGCTTGGTTCCATCAACGAAATAGCCCTCATTGAACTTGTTCACCTGCGCCTGCAAATCAACGGCATGGGCATACCCATTCTCCGAAGGTCTGAACGAGTTTTCATGGCGAGCCTTATCTCCTCGCAACAACAGCAAGTCATGGATACCCAAAAAGTCCAAGTCGATCAAGACATACTCCGTCTCCTCCTTCGTGAAACCACTGCAAAGGATGTGGGGCACGACATTGATGCCATACTTGTTCTTGATGGCCGCCGCCACAGCTACAGTTCCCGGACGTTGACGCTCAGGGACGCATTGGAAAAGACCATTCTCGGTCGTCTTATAGACCAATTGACTTCTGTGAGTGGTTATATTGATATACTTAGGATCAAACTCACGCAACATATCAATCGTCTTGTAAGCCATATCAATACTATTCCCCTTCAACGGAGGCAATATCTCAAAAGAAAAAGCGGTTGACTTGCTATTTTTTATTAAATCTATTACTTTCATCTACAATATATTATCATCAATACACTTAGGTAATTTCAAAATCACTCATGCCAGACGAACTTGTCCGACTCAATCATTCGAAGGGGCTTCCGCTATGACGGGAGGCTCCTCCTTGGAGAGCTCCGTAATGCTTCCATTCTCGCACTTCAGGATACGTCCCGGATAGCTCTGATACCACCATTGGTTATGCGTAGCCATGATGACCGCCGTCCCCTCTTCCTTGATGCGGTAAAAGAGTTTCATCAGTTCATCGGCAGTTTCCATGTCCAAATTACCGGTCGGCTCGTCCGCCAAAAGAAGCTGGGGCTTATTCAGCAACGCCCGCGCAATCACGATTCGCTGTTGCTCTCCGCCAGACAACTCATGAGGCATCTTATACCCCTTGTTGGACATACCCACATAGCGAAGCACATCCGAAATCCGCACGTCCATCTCTATGCCGCTCATCTTGGTCGTTGCCTTCAACACGAAACGAAGGTTCTCATTGACCGAACGATCTATCAAAAGTTTGAAGTCCTGGAAGACGATTCCTATCTTTCTTCTCAGATATGGGACTTGCCGATTCTTTATCACACTCAGGTCATAGCCCAAGACATTCGCTTCACCCGACACGATGGGAACTTCGCGATAGAGAGACTTCAAGAAAGTACTCTTTCCGCTACCCACCTTCCCGCTCAAATAGACAAAGTCGCCTGCCTTGACTTGCAGGGTCACGTCCTTCAGCACGGGTAACTCCTCGTGGCTAACACTCACGTCCGTGTAATCGATCAACAAATCCTCCATCCTACCTCTTTTTATTTAGAACCATATTGGGATGCCAAAAAGGAGATGACATCCTTCATCGAAAAGCCCTCAGCAGCGAGCGAACGCATAAAAACTTCCAATTGAGCTGCTTTTTCAGCCAAAGGAGAGTCTGCCGCCACACGCTTCTCGGATGACAAGACCGCCTCTTCGATAAACTGCAAAGAGCTGAAATCCGCCTTGTTCTCCTCGTCCCAACAAGTGTCAGCCCCCGTATGGCAAACTGGGCCAACGGGATTCACCTTGATCAGAAGCGTATCATGGTCGCAATCGTCCCTCATGGAGACCACATTCAAAAAGTTTCCGCTAGTCTCGCCCTTTGTCCAAAGGCATTGACGCGTACGGCTATAGAAAGTCACCTTGCCTATTTCCAGCGTCTTCTTATAGGCCTCCTCATTCATGAAACCCAACATCAAGACCTTGCCTGTCGCATTATCTTGTATGATGGCAGGAAGAAGACCGTCCAATTTATCGAAATCCAAATTCATACGCTTAACATCTATTTTGCAAAGTTATAAATTCTAAGCCAAAAACTTAGCCAAATCCTCCATTTTTATCTTGCCCTCATAGATGGCCTTTCCCGTAATCACGGCTGGGACATTTGCCTCCTGCAAACGTTCGATGTCTGCCATGGAACTAACGCCTCCACTTGCGATGAGATACAAGTCTGGTATTTCCGCCAAAATCTTCTCGTACAACTCCACCGAAGGGCCTTGCAACATGCCGTCCTTGCTGATGTCCGTACAGATCACCTTGTCGATTCCTGCCTGACGATAATCTTTCACGAATGGGAGCAATTCGGCTTTCGTCGTCTCCAACCAACCGCCAACGGCGATCTTCTCATCCTTCACGTCTGCTCCCAAGATAATCTTCTCGGAACCAAACTTATCAATCCACGAACGGAAGACCTCCGGATTCTTGACAGCAATGCTTCCTCCCGTCACCATGCTGGCTCCACACTCAAAAGCTATGCGCAAATCCTCGTCGCTCTTCAAGCCACCACCGAAATCAACGACCAACGACGTGGAGGTCGCAATGCTCTCCAACACCTTATAGTTGACGATGTGCTGGGCCTTCGCACCGTCCAAGTCGACCAAATGCAAACGGCGCACACCTACGCCCTCGAACATCTTGGCAACCTCAGTCGGATTTTCGTTGTACACTTTCTTTTGTCCGTAATCGCCTTGCGACAGACGAACGCATTTTCCATCAATTATATCAATGGCGGGAATTATCTCAATCATATTCTGCTATATGTAAAATGAACGCTAAAAACGCTTTGCAAATTTAAGAAATTAATGCTCAAACGCAAAGGGTTATGGCAAGGCTGAAACGAAAAGAGTCCATTCGAGTCTGGAAGTGGCATTGGCAACTCCCAATAGTTGTCGAACCTAGGCTTGGGAAGTGTCCCATTGTGCCATAGGGACAAACACAAAAAAAGTGGCATGAATCCTTGAAACACGCCACTTCCAGGGAGTCTATCCTCCCCACCCGATTGTACTTATAGACAGATATGCTCGGCCAACTTCCGTTGGATCCCAATCACATCAACACCCTTCTTAAACTCATAGGAATAAGGCATTGACGAACCAGCCACATACAATTTCATCTCACAATCATTGTCCAACTCGCCTGCCGTCTCAACCGAAAATTGGCGAATCGACTTGTAGGGTATTGTAAGATACTCCTTTTTCTTTCCTGTCAGTCCTTGAACATCAAGGATAACCAAACGATGTGAGGTGAACAACCAAATGTCACGAATCACCTTATAACCCTTCTCTACGGTCTCCCCGTCAAACAATACGCCATTGAAATTCTTATCAATCTCCTGCTGTGACACTTCCGAAGAATTGCCAAGCACCATATCCAACAATCCCATATTAAAATCCGTTTAAAAGATAAAATAAATTGATTATCAATTAAATATAAAAATCATTATCGTGAGCATACCCGCCCATAAGGAAAGGCAAGGTACAAAAAAGTTTTCAGCCGCACAAGATGCCCCCAAGGCGGAATCGGCGTTTGCCTCATCGTTTAACCTGACGGGACGCGTCACTCTTCCGTTTATCCAGCAAGGAGGAACATTTACTCAATCGCTTCCGTTCATAGGCGATTGTCCGACGCAATCCCGTATAACTAGAGACCAACTCTTTGGAAAGAGTGCCCATGTCTGGTATCTGGGCATCCACATCATCCAAAACCTTCTGCATCTGTCCGAGCGTCTTCCTGAGGTTCCCCTCCGCATTGTGGCTGACGTACTTTTGGTCCACCAACATATTGTGCAATTCGACCATTTGCCGATCGGTCTTTTCGACCTGATCCACCAAGCGATTATAGAGCCTGAGATCACTATTATATTTCGCCACGGAGATGTTTTGCTTTAAGAGATAGATGTCGCCCTCAAGCACGTCGTTCCTCTTGCCGTTTTTGAGAGCCCGCCTGTAAACTGACTGCATTTGCGCAAGAGTGTCTTGTTGTTGATAGAGAGCCAACGAATCCCGCCAATTAAAATAGCGATTTTGAGGCACCAAGTCGTAGGACAAGGGATAATCGCTGAACTGCAACATCGGATCCAACGGGATGTGACTATGGGCAAAACTATCCGGGGTAGCCATGAAATACTTTGTAGTCAAGCACTTTTTGTAAACGGAGTAATTATCATCACAATAGCCGGAACTCCATGTGGGGTCGAAGAGATAGGGCACACTATCCAAGAGACAAGCACACCAAGCATGAGATCCGCCCGAGTCGGTAGTCCCTGAGACATAGAACATCTCGACACCCACTTTGCCTGCCAAGACGATGAACAATTTCACATAGTCTTCGCAAACGCCGGATTTCGACCGAAACGCAGCTTTGGCGATCACCTCCATCGAAAGCCGTTGAGAGTCTGAACTTCCCTCGATTCGGGCTCTATTTCTCCTCTTTCGTTCTTGCTCATACTTATCCCGCTTCTCGAAATCATAAGTCATATTTTCCGACATCCAAGCCTGAATAGACCAAAGCTTATCTTCCTTGCTAAGGGACTTCCCATTCAAAAATGCCGCCATATCATCGATCGACCGAGAATGGCTTGGAGGTATCTTCTCTGCGTTAGCCGCCATAGCCACGGGACAAGCAAAGAGACCCACAAGAAGCCATATAAACCCAAGTATCTTCATAACACTTCAAATTTTAAGAATGATTTAGGTGAACCCCATAAAATTCACAGTTTTCAAATCATCACACAGACGTTTTAGCAATCGTCTCTACCAAAATAAGCAAAAAAATCCCCGAAATCAATTTATGGAACTGATTTTTCACTTTCCGAGGAAAAAATCCTCCAACCGCTCCTCCGAAAAGGTACGATTGCTCATCTTGTCCACCACCTTTCCATCCTTTAAGAACAAGACAAGGGGCAGGACACCCTCCGTAATATTCAAGATTCGGCCATCCATAAACGTAGGATCAGTAGCCAAGAATTCGCCACGGGAAAAGCGCTCTTCGTATTGATTTTTAGGGTCATATACTACCCAAGCCACCAAAGAATCAGGGAGATTGTTATGAATCAATGTTGAATGGATTTTCCTTGACGACAAACGACAATGCGAACAGGAAGGACTGACAAACGCCACCAATCGATCTCCCCTACTCCAAGCTTCCTGATGTTCGTTTTTCTCCATAAAAGCAGAGAACGCAGCCTCATCATAATCCACAACAGGCTGGGAAGTAAGGAAATAGGGCCACTTCAAGATAAAACACAGCAAAACGGAGAGGCATAAAAGCGATGGACAGAAATAGCCCGCATACCGCCAATGCACCTCGGAAACTTTCGAACCGAAATAGAGCAACGCAAAGAAAACCAAGTTCTTAAGCAACGAAGCCAACGGTGTGAACTCTATCGTTTCGCCGAAGCAATAGCAATTGCCGTCCTCTCCCTTCCATAACAAAGAGAGAAGAAACAATGAAAATAGCGACAAGGTCAAAAAAGCAACCCTATCTACGGCTTTCAAAAAAAATCGAGTAATAAGAAGGACACCCAATGTGAACTCGAAACCGATCAGCAACCGCGCCGCCACGCCCGAAAGTTCAAAAGAGAAGATATCCAATCCGTAAATATAAGTTCCAAAAGCATCAACCGACCACAACTTCAGGAGTGCAGATATGAGAAACTGTGCACCTAAAAGATAGCGGCATATCAACGGAAAGACCTTAGAACTCTGCAACATAACAGGATAAAACAAATTCAACGACTATCTAACGAAATCAAATCTCCTTACACTCAACATCCTTCTCATTCATTTCGTCACAAGAACCGTCGTAATCATAAACTTCCACTTTACTACCCGGTTGTTCTCCATTCTTGACATCCGTGCGTGTACACTCACAATCCTTACTGTCACTACAAGAAAACAAAAAGCCTACAAGGGGCAATAAGATTAAAAATCTAACCATAACTCACTAATTATATTCTAAAAAGCCCTACTTTAAAACAAAGTACACCGGGCGAATTACAACACAATACTTTTTTCAGTCTGCAAATATAGAAATAAAGAAATTGAAAATCAGCATAAAAGAATTTTTTTTGTGCAATGAATTCGGTTAAGCATAGATTTATAAGGCATTGCGGAAGCTGTTAAGCATTTCCATGAGGAAGAGTGCTAATTTTTACTTTCGTGTCTAGCAATCCACTCAATTGCTTTTTCATAAAACAATTCGTCAATATCAAAGCAAATGCAAATTCTTACATTTTTATAAAAACAATTTTCGAAGACACTTCTTTTCCCCGAGATCCGAAAGTCAAGGAACAAACATCCTATAGTAATTTTTAGCCTCTTCGTTTCCCATACATGCCGATTCTCTCAAAAGATATAGCAATAGCTGTGCTGCGTTCTCACTAATCCTCTTTTCTTTATAGTCATAAAAATCATAAATTAGGCGAAACAAAGCATAATAGCCATCCGATGAATTGTTTTTATCGATATGATATATGGTATAGAAAACCATTTTGCTCCCGTTGCAATCATTCCAATAATCACGCTTGCCATTATATAATGGATCACAATACTTTTTTAACGTATCCGACAACGAGTAATAACAAAGAGAATTGCCTTTCTGTATTATTTCCAACAAATACTTGTTTGTAAAAAGTCCCTCGCAAAGCACCTGCTTGTCCATAAGATCAGTAGCTCGCACAACATCAGGAATGTCACAGTTGGCTATAGTTACCTGAAATGGGATTTGTCCTCGCCCTTTAAAAAAGGAGGAAAGACGATTTGAAAAGTCGCCCTTCCCTAAATTGTTATTATCGTAGAAATCAGTCAAAAGCCTATCTAATTCAGAGTAAGCAAACGCATTGTCAAAATCGAGAGCCATCATTAGCGAGTACATAAAATACTCTGATTCATAAAAACAAAATGAACGGCTCGTATCTTGAGCGTAAGGTATAAGATAATAGGATTCAGTGTCATTCTTAATCAAGAAATCATCTAAGACGACCTTCAAGTCCAATTGTTTATTCCACAGGTCAAAATCATAGCAGTCGAGCCATGTCTCCGCATAAGATTGAGGAGAGAGAAACAATAGAGAAGAGAATAGAACCGCTTGCTTTAAAAGCAATTGACTTGTCTTTCCTATCATCATTTTCAAATTAATTACCATTTTCTTGTTTCCCATCACCTGGCCTTTTTATTGCTCTACACTCCAATTTAAACCCTTTAACATAACATTTGTACACATAGGTTTTCTGATACAACTGAGACAAAAAATAGTCTTCACAATCTTTTCGATCTACTACGTTCCTATCCTTATCCATGATTTCGTCAATCTCTATTTTCTTTATCTTTATCGTATCATCAATTATCGTATCTGCATATAAGTTGAAAAAGACATATAACCGTTGGTCGTCTGAGCAAGCATTTTCAAGTATAGGATTATATTTGACATGTTCATTATAAAAACAATCATCTGCCATGCTTGTTTCTGGCTTATCTTCACGACTACTATCACGAACCTCCTCAGGTATCTCCGTGACATAATAATCTTCCTCTTTGCTTGGAATTTCACCACCGACTGCCGAATAAATAGAACAAGAGACGAAGGTTATCGACATAAAAAATATGATCAAAATATTCCTCATTTGCTATCGTAACATTTTTCCAAATACAATAATCATTATTGTCTACTTGAACTTGACCCGTCCACGAAGAAAAGGAGACAACAACTTCAATACTCTTTTCTGTTTCATTTTCCGAATTGGTTTGCCCATTATAAATCCCCACAGAATAAAGACTCTACATTCAAAGAGTCCGCAAAACATCTTATATATGAAGGGACGCTATCTGTTACGCATTCAACATATGGCAAGTCATAGCCACAGATGTACTCGCTTTTGTATAGCATGAAATTCGAATCATAATACAAATATTCAGAAACACAATCTATGCACAAAGGATTCTCTTTGTATTTATATAAAACAATGTGCTGGTTCTTGTCAGATATACAACATTCGCTTCCTTCATATGTCGTTATGCTATCATAGAATATACCTTTTGCATATATGGTGTCATTTTGCCGCTTTACTAAATAGGGCTCACCAAGTGAATCTTTTAATCCTTTGCATCTAAAAAGAGTATCTTCGTGCACACGATATAAAAACACATCTTTACCATTGTACTTTCCCGAAGGCAGAAAATAGTATGTGTCTATTCTAATTCTGTTATTATGTGTATGGGACATTTTTATTGAATACAATGTTTCGTTTTCGATTGAGTCATGTTCATAATATGTCTTTTTAAAAAATCTAATACGTATTTCCTCTCTGTTTTCTTCATTAATTTGGACGCAAGATATAATGTATAGTCCCATAAGCAAGAGGGCAACAAGTTTACTTGTTACTTTTCTTAAGTGTATTTTTGAGACTCTTATCATGATCTGGTAATGGCTTTTATTGCATTTACTTTGTATTTCTTTTTTTAATTTTCAAACTGAAAGAATCTTCTTTTCATAGAAACATAGTCTTTGTGTTCAGCATCATCATTCTCATTCGACACCCATTTGCGTCTGAATCCATTTATTCCGTCTTCCTTCTTATTCTCAATAAGAAATCTCAAAACTTCCTATTTCTTTAAAGAAACTCTCAATGCTTTCTATTATAACAGATTGTTCGTCTGTTTCTTTCCTAATATCATAAGCAACTAAACGATACTTAATATATGATAAACTATCCCCTATATATAATCCACAATCAGAATGATTGACGAATTCAGGGAAGGCAAAAGCATATACATGAATTGTTCCTTCATCAAAACCATCACCACTTTCCCCTAAATTAATGGTGCAGGCAACAATGCATTTGCGAATAGAATCATACACATTAAAGTCATAGTCTATTCTATGAGGATTCCCATTAGTGTTATATGTTATAGTGTCATATGAATCAATAGAAAGGAAAGCTTTAATTGAATCATTGTATCGCACCACATCATAGTGTTTGTCTTTTGATTTAATTTCTTTTATTTGTTTCACTAAATCTAATGAGCTTATGCTAAAGTCATAATTCCTTGTGAGGCAAAATGAACCTCCACAAAACATCCTCAAATCAACACATGAAGAAGAGAATATTGTAATAAAAAATAGAACTGATATAATTTTTCTCATGACCAAGATGGAGTGGTTATCGTTTTTGTGAAAATACACATTGCTTCATGAAAACTCCTCAATTATGACATTGCTCCTTCATAAATGGATTTTACACCATCTTGACTTCTTTATCAATCAGGACTTGACTAAACACAGCTGAGGACAACGAATAGTATAAGAATAGCAATATTACTAAAAACTTCTTGTTCATTTTTTCGTTTCAATTATCAAAACATGCCTTATTTTGTTTACAATTCTGGCTTGTAGGAGATGATCCACGAGGCGTGACACGAGCAGGCTTGGCTTCGCCTTTGTGCCCCCTTCCCTTTTATTATGTAGAGACTTTGTCCCTCGCCGTACAACCTCAGATTTTCGAGTATCTAATTAATACTCCTTTTACCACCCATCGGATTCCAAAAATACAAAGCAATGCCAAGAGAACATAACTATTGATGCGAAATTTCAATGAGAGGAAAAGAAGAACAGAATCAGCAACTAAGACTATTAGTCCAATACAAATGTTCTTGTTCGATTCTTTCCGTCTTTCCTTTTCCCTTAAATCGGATGGCATGATTTCATCTATAACCAGATTTGCATTCCTTTCATCCAAGCCTTTTTCAATTAATTTTTCAACCGTCCATTTTGCGGTCTTGTTTTGTTCCATGATGGCTTCTGTGGCAAAATATATTGCTTCCGACTGTTCTATGGGCCCCTCTTCCGTATCAAGACACTTCAATGTGTCACTATGCCCCTTCAAAACAATATTAACGCCTTTTTCCTTGAAATTTGTAATTATACTTTTAGCTTGGTGTTCTTCTTTATTTATAAAAAACAAATATTTTTTTCTAAAGAAAAGAAAGGGATGATTCCGATTGGTCGTTATAACAAATAATGGAAATGCTCCAGCAGAAGCTGCACATTCATGATATACTTTCTTGACATCCTCATAGCGATAGCTATATTTCTTGGCAAAAGGGCGCAGATAATAGAATATTTCAACACCATCGGCTCCTAACTTTACTTCCTTCAATCCGGATGACAGCAAAATATAAAAGAGAAACAAAGACATCAAAATACATTTAGCCAACATGACATAATCCATGTGGAAAGCCAATTCGACATAACACATCAATGAAATCGTAACTGAAATTATCAAACTATTAACAATCACCAAATAGAAGGATGATTGATAGCTACACCTCGTGTTTTCGTCATTTAGTAGGAACGTCCCCATATCTACTTTTTTCTCTTCTCTTCTTAACGTATGGCTATGGATAATCCTAAATTTGAATTCACAAAAACCATGATAACAAATATAATCTTTTTCATTTTCTTTTATGCTTTGTGGGTAACAAGAACACCAAGCAAAATTATTTTAACCATCACGATGGAAGCAAATCAATTATTTGACAACCACATTCTCGTAGCCAAAATAACTTATATTCTGAGACTTAGTATAATTAAGTTCTGTAATAGAAAATCGGATTTCTATTTTCCCTTTTTGTTTCGGCTTGTATTTAAATACCGAATAAGGAGTTGCTCTTTTTTGAATTTTTTCCTTACCATTAAATTCAGGCACGGTATAAGAAAACAAATAACAAAGAGAATCTTGTTTGTCATTGTAAAAAACGCATGGGAGCTGAGTATATAAAAAAACAGAATCTCCATAATTTACTGTATCCTCCTTTAAATAGGATCGGTAAAAAGTGCTGTTTGCACTATCTATATCATGTCTTTCTCCTTTCTTAAACACCCAAACTTGATTCACATATGACATTTTGTTCTCTGTATCATCATAATCACTATTTTCTCCCCAATAACCCATACATATAGAATCTTTATGAAAGAGGATATAATGATAAACAGAATCCACGTGACCTAATGAATCGTAGAAATATGAATAACCAATATTTTTACTTTTCAATAGAGTTCCTGACTCTCTTCTCATTTTGTTTTTATAGATGACATAATCTCCAGTTCTTTTTTGAGAATAAAAATCTGTACTATCCATATAAACTCCATTTATATAGTATGATTTGTCATTGACACATCCCACCAACAACAGATAAAGTATAATTATAAAAAACCTCATCTTCCCTTTTTTTGATTTTGGCTTACTCTAAAAAAAATTCCAATGTTTTTCAGCAAAATATCACTCTCCAGACAACACGACAGCCGTTCCAAATATCCGTTTGCCTTGAATGTCATCTTTCGTGGTATACGTATTGTTAAATAACCACTCATAAACTTTTCTCTGCAATACAGAATCTTTCATCAGTATTGATTCCGGTATTTCATCGTTATAGTATGTATATAGATGCATATGCGCTATACTATCGACTATAATTTGAAGTTATTAGAGGATGTCCAGCCATTGGATATTTCCTCCACGAAGATTTTACAGAAAGATACTTCACGAAACACGACGCATAGGGGCATGGCATCCTTCTCAAACAGATTCGCAATTGCTCATTTGCAAAATAAAGATTCCACTGCACCCCAAAAATTTCTCACATATTTGAATTTATAAGGAATGAGAAAGTAATCAGAATCAATACCGATGGAAGTAGTTCCAACATCTGTCGCCTTAAGAAAATCCGAATTAATTACTGCCACATTTATTTTCATTGCGAATTTGTCATATAGATAAAAAACCTTAAATTCAAATTTATCTCTTAACTCATAATCTAGGGCTACTCCTTCTATGAGACTATCCGCAAGTGCTTTGTCCTTTTTCTTTTGATTCCGACAATAATCATCAATCTGCTCACAATCTGCCATTATAAAAGTATTGTTTTTGAACCAGTCAATTAATTCCTCTATGTCATTTATATTTTTAATAGGGATACAATCACCACTATCCTTTACACACAGAAAATCTATAAGATAATTATTTTTGGGATAAATAGACACGTTAAATATAATATACTCCTTAGAATAAGAGTAATTGAAAGAAAGCAGAAAAAACAATGTGAATATAATGCATTTCATCTTCCTACTGTTTTTAGAAATTTACTATAAATCAAATCATTCGCATCCTTTGAGGCAAATCATCATGCGGTGATATTTGTTTTGAACCGTAAAGGTACATGGATAAAACGAAAAAGATTTTGCTTTCTCCTACAAATAAGATTCAAAATCAATCCTAGTTTTTATTTAATTGTTCCGACACTTTTTCCAGATTGCGAAAGTAATTTTTGGGACTGTCGAAATAACGTATTACTTTCTTGTCTTTTTTGTTTAATCCTATTTTTTGTTTCTTCAAAAATAATTCGGCTTCGTTTTTTGATTTGGAATTTGTTGGATGCCAATACTCTTCTGTGATATTTTTCAGTCCACTTTTTTCCCTTAAAAACACAAATTTATTTGCGCAAAAATCCACATCAGACGTCATATTGAATGGACAATCTATCTTCATTGTGTCAACATTGTCATAAATTATATCAACAAGAAGGAAAAGAGTGTCTCCCTTTTCTTCGAATTCACCAAGATAATATTCATTAATTTTTTGGACATGTACTTGTCTCACATAAACATAAGAATGCAGACAATTATCAATCATCAGGTAACTATCTGAAACATATCCGATTGAATTATATAGCGAAAACACATGCTTATCTACTGTTCCACACGAAGAAAGTAGGAACATCAAGAAACTGATAACACATATTTTATGGATTCTGTTTTGCATATTTATAATAAAAGTCTGTTTTCTACGATGTTAGAAAATTCAAAACGAGGTTACAACCAGAGAAATTTGCGAGTGTTCGACATGGGCAGGCATGGGTTCGCCTTTGTGGGTAACAAGAATGAAGGCACAAGCACCTGATTTTATTATGTCTAAAAACATTTCATTTACAGAGAGTCTTCAAGTCAGAAATGACATGACGGGTTTCTATGAATTGCTCTAGATGAAATGCGAGCATGGGGAAAATTGCCATAAAAAATGCAGTGCCAGCAAAAATATACTTCATATTCACGAGAGAATACAAGGAAAACAAAAAGAAAAATAATTCAAAAGCCAACTCTACTATCTTTCTCAATAAGAATGCGTGAAATTCAACGTTTAAAGAATTGCCATCTGTTGATTCTTCGATGGTGATTTTCATTTTAGATGGACACCTAGTGGGTGTATCTATTGCAG
>JAFZKQ010000025.1 GCA_017553575.1 Paludibacteraceae bacterium | reverse complement strand
TTTTATCAATTTCCGACGTTCTTTTTGAATTTCACTATTAGATAAAGAATCTTTTCTTAATTCTTTGTATTTTTCTAATATTCGTTTTGCTGATTGACTTTGTCTTTCCCAATTTCCTTGACTTTGTTTTTGCTTACAATAGACGAGCATATATTCATGCTCTGTATTAATTTGTGAGGGATTGTTGTCTGTTGCTGTCTTTATTATGAGTTGTCCTGTGAAATTCTCTTCCCCAAACACTCTATCACACAATAACTTCAAATTCGCCTGCTCATTATCATCAATGGAAATAAAAATAACGCCCTTGTCGCTCAAAAGGTTTTTAGCGAGTTCAAGTCGTTTGCTCATAAAAGAGAGCCAATAGCTATGACGTAAAGGGTGTTCCTTGGGTACGGGCGAGCCGTCGGGAAACTCCTTCAAGAAACGTTTATCCTTGTAGGTAAAGCCGTCATTACCTGTATTATAGGGAGGATCGATATAGATGACGTCGATTTTGCCTCGGTGGGTATAATTGAGGCAGGTGAGTGCATGGTAATTGTCGCCCTCGATGATGATGTGGGGTGGCGTTTCGTTGTTTGGAGACGTGTCAATCGCTTTCTCCTTTACCTCTTCGAGGATGGGGATTTTGTTTTCCGATTCTGTTTCGAAGGCTTCGGGGACGTCGAGCCACGTTAATCCGTAGCGTTGTTCCTTGATTTGTGTGTGCAGTCGTGCAATCTCCTTCTCCAGTTCGCGGATGCGGATTTGTAGTTCATCGGTTGAGACGCACGACGGTGCCTCTGTACGTTTTTCTTGTTCAGTCATTTTGGCGAAATTCCTGTTGCGTGAATAATTTTGTAAAAACAAGCGGCGCAGGCCACTTGTCCGCAACAGAGGTATCGCCAAACACCCACAAGAAACAACAAGATAAGCCCACGCCGAAGCGTCGGTTATCTTTTATAGCTGTTTCTTGTTTTATTCTACTGATTAAAATTTTGGCGAAATTTCTGTTGCGAGAATAAAAGCTAACGCTGTGATAATATGTGTATTATTAGTCTATGTCTGTTTCGTAAAATAAAATTAGGGGTTAATAGTACAAATATAGTAAATCGTGAGTTAAGAATTAAAGGTTAGGTGCGAAGAATTGTAGACGGGTTGTTTTTTTCTAGGATGGAAGGTTTTGAGTTCATGTGAAAAGATTATGCCTTGTTGGGAGAATTTTATAGGCAAATTAATTAGATCTCCATGCCTGACGTTTTTGTTGCTTGGATTTCGTACATTTGCGAAAATCATCTTCGTAATTATGGAACTTTTTTCCCCTTCTCTTTTAGCCGCTTGTGGTATTGGCGTATTGCTCGCTTTCTTGTTTTTTTGTGTGCTGGCATTGATTATGGCTGTCATACTGCTGGTTTTGTTAGGCGTGCCAGGTTTGATGCTCTCTTATTTCTTGTCGAAGGAAGGGGAACGGTTGTCTAATTGTTTGTCCACCATCTTGGGCGTGACTCTTTTTTCCCTTCTCTTTTCTTTGTTCACTTTTATCAATTATTTTGCCATCATCTGTAGCGACCGACATGCCGGCCCAAGTTATGGGGATGTCCGCTATGTCCGAATAGGTGAGAATTATCTGTATGAATCGATTGATGGCCTTCCTTTTTATATAGAAGGGCCTAGAGACTGATAGTATTGCGGATTATGGTGATTGGGTTTACGGAAAGAGTCATGATAAATATTTTGCCTTGTCAATGGCCGATAGTACGCTAAAGGAGGATTCTCTCTTTGCCAACTTGGAGTTGCCGGACGCTTGTGATCCGTCGAATTTTCGGGATGGAGAGTCTTTCTATGCGGAAAAGTGCGGGAATGTGGGGACGGGGCCTTCCCTGTTTGATGTCATGGCCAAGCCGTTCTTTTGGGCTCTTTTGATTTCGGGTCTCTCCTCTTTCTTTGTGAAGAAGGTGGTACAGAAGATTGAAAACTGGATACGAGATTGGCGGGCTCGTAGGAAGGCTATTGAGGAATGAAAAAACGGGAGCCATCCATCGGATAGCCCCCGTTCTTTATTTATTCTTTGTCGTAATCGCAGGTTACAAGCTCCATTCGCAACCGTTTTTGCCGTCCTTGATCTCAAAGCCATATTCGGCAAGTTGCTTCCTGATTTTGTCTGCAGTATCCCAATCTTTCTTTGATTTAGCCTCTTGTCTGATTTCCAACAGGAGGTCAACGGCCTTCTTGTAGGCATCGTTGGTGCTTGAGCCAGCCTCTTCAGTGAGTAGACCCAAAATATCTTCGATGAATACTTTGAAGACGGACTTCAACTCCTCCAAATCGGCAGCGGAGATGGTGCCCTTTCCGTCGTGTACGGTGTTGATGGCCTTGCAGGCGTCGAAGAGGTGGGAGATGACGATAGGGGTGTTCAAATCGTCCAACATGGCCTCCTCGCAACGTTCACGAAGTCCTGAGACGTTTACGCTGGACTCTTTGGATGCGGTTAGCTTTAGAAGTCTGCTATAGCCTTCCATCAAGCGCACAAAGCCTTTCTCGGCAGATTGGAGCGCGTCATTGCTGAAGTCAACCGTACTTCTATAGTGGGCTTGCAAGATGAAGAAACGGATGGTCATGGCCGAGTAGGCTTGCTCCAACATTTCGTTTCCGTCTTTGTCTTTATGTGAGCCGTTGAAGAACTCGTCCAACGTGATGAAGTTTCCGAGTGATTTACCCATCTTCTTGCCGTTGATGGTAATCATGTTGTTGTGCATCCAGTAGTGAACGGTCTCCTTGCCCAAAGCTGCGGTGGATTGGGCAATTTCGCACTCGTGGTGAGGGAACATCAAGTCCATACCGCCACCGTGTATGTCAAACTCCTCGCCCAAATATTTGGTGCCCATGGCCGAACACTCCAAGTGCCAACCAGGGAAGCCCTCGCTCCAAGGAGAAGGCCAGTGCATGATGTGTTCAGGTGCGGCTTTCTTCCACAAAGCGAAGTCGAAACTTCTTCTCTTTTCGCTTTGGCCGTCCAATTCGCGAGTGGTCTCGTAAAGTTCTTCGATGTTACGTCCGGACAATTTTCCGTAGTGGAATTTCTTGTTGTACTTCTCTACGTCGAAATATACGGAGCCCTCACTTTCGTAGGCATAGCCTGAATCCAAAATCTTTTTCACGAACTCGATTTGCTCGATGATGTGGCCGGATGCGTGAGGTTCGATGCTTGGCGGAAGCACGTTCAATTTCTCCATGGCTTTGTGATAGCGCAAGGTGTAGTATTGTACTACTTCCATCGGCTCCAACTTTTCCAAGCGGGCCTTTTTTGCGATTTTATCCTCGCCGTCGTCTGCATCGTGCTCCAAGTGACCCACGTCCGTGATATTGCGTACATAGCGCACCTTGTAGCCGAGGTGTTTCAAGTAGCGGAAAAGGGTGTCGAACGTGATGGCAGGGCGTGCGTGGCCTAAATGTGCATCTCCATATACGGTTGGACCGCATACATACATGCCGACGTAAGGAGCGTTAATGGGAGTAAACAACTCTTTTTGTCGGCTTAGCGTATTGTAAATTCTTAGTTTGTGTTCCATAAAAATTACTTTTGAAGAGGAAAATAGCCCTTGTCGAATTTTGTAAACGTTTGGAACGAAGTCTATTAAAACGAAAGAACCTATTTGATTTTCCGAGGCGAAATTACAAAAAAGAATTTAGATTTTACCCAAGAAAAAAACCGATAAACTCTTGGCTTTTTCCAAAAAATATTCTAATTTCATAACAAACAAAGGAAGATAGATGTATTTGGTATATGTTTATCGATTTTGAATTTAGTTCGTTTTCATAAATTGGCATCCTTTGAGCCTTTCTTCGTGTATTGGCTTAAGTTCTCGCAGAGAGGATGTTTTCTTTTGTTTGTTTCGGCTAATGCATTTACGTTCAAATAGATGTCAATTGGGGCTCTTCGATAGTTTCGGAGAGCCTTTTTTGCGTCTTTAGGCGGGTGTGCGTTTCGTTATGGTAGTCGTGGGCATATCCTTGGAAACAACAAAAGAGGCTGAATTGCCTTCTGCAATCCAGCCTCCCGTAGGAAAATTATTTGTTTTGTATAGGTGTTTATAGCATTTCCAAGCTTCTCTTGATGAAGGAACTGAGGGCCTCGCCTTTCAACAAATTGTTGGAAAGAAGTGCCAAGTCGACCAATTGCTTGATCTCCTGGTTTCCTTTGGCAAAGTCTTCGAAGGCTGCCTTTTGTGTTGCTTTGGCGTCTGCCACTTTTTTGTCGATTTCCTTGATCTCGTCTTTGATAGCCTCTGCAAGGTCGGCCTCTTTCTTGTCGCCTCTCAAATCGGCGCGTTTCTTCTCCAAGGAGGCAATCTCTTGGCTAAGAGGGGCAACCTTCTCTCCGCAAGCCGATTCCTCAGCCTTGAGGATCTTGTTGATAAGCGGATGAGCCGCATTGACTACCAAGTTGTAGGAGTCTGGCATTTCACCATAGAAATTCATTCCACCTTGTGCGGCCGACATCTCCTTCATACGTCTCATGAACTCGTTTTGCGTGATGAAGAGAGGTTGAGCTGTCTCGCTCAAGTTCTCGAAAGTGACGATGAAATTCATCTTGTTTCCGCTTGGGAGCAATGATTGGAATGCGGAGGTGAGGGCGTTTTGTTGGTCGTCGCTCAATGTCACAGCCTTGGACTCCTCTTTCTGGATCAACTTGTCGATGATGTCTGCATCCACTCTTGAGAAGCGTGCTTTTCCTTCCGATTTCTGCTCCAATTTGTTGATGAAGTGGACATCCAATTGTCCGTCCATCAAAAGTACGTCGTAGCCCTTGTCTTTTGCGGTTTGGATGTATTGGTGTTGCTCCTCGGTATCGGTTGCGTAGAGGTAAATGACGTTTCCGTCCTTGTCCTTTTGGTTCTCGCTGATGAGGGTCTTATATTCTTCAAGGGTGAAGAGCTTTCCGTCCACATTTTTGAGGAGAACGAATTTTTCCGCACGCTCGGAGAATTTCTCGTCAGTCAACATACCATATTCGATGAAGATCTTCAGGTCGTCCCATTTGTTCTCCAACTCTGTCCGTTGGGTGTTGAATATCTCTTGGAGACGGTCTGCCACCTTCTTGGTGATGTGGTTGGAGATCTTCTTCACGTTGCTGTCGCTTTGTAGGTAACTACGGGAGACGTTCAACGGAATGTCTGGAGAGTCGATGACACCGTGGAGTAAGGTCAAGAATTCAGGAACGATTCCCTCTACGGAGTCGGTCACGAAGACTTGGTTGCAGTAGAGTTGGATCTTGTTCTTTTGGATCTCGAAGTTGTTCTTGATCTTAGGGAAGTAAAGGATACCTGTTAAGTTGAATGGATAGTCCACGTTCAAGTGGATATAGAACAACGGATCTTCGCTGAAAGGATAGAGCTCCTTGTAGAAAGCCTTGTAGTCCTCCTCCTTCAAGTCAGCTGGTTTCTTTGTCCATGCTGGATTGGTGTTGTTGATGATGTTGTCCTTGTCGGTCTCCTCCTCTTTGCCGTCCTTCCACTCCTTCACTTTTCCGAAGGCGATAGGAATAGCCAAGAATTTACAGTATTTATTGAGCAACTCCTTGATCTTGTTCTCTTCGAGGAATTCCTTGTTTTCATCGTCGATATAGAGGACGATATCTGTTCCGCGTCCCTCTTTTTCCACCTTTTCGAAAGTGTATTCAGGGCTACCATCGCAGCTCCATTTTACGGCCTTGCTGCCCTCTTTGTAGGAGTGGGTGATGATCTCCACCTTCTTGGAAACCATGAATGAGGAGTAGAAACCGAGTCCGAAGTGTCCGATGATGGCGTTAGCATCGTTCTTGTATTTCTCCAAAAACTCCTCAGCACCAGAGAAGGCGATGCGGTTGATGTATTTGTCGATTTCCTCTTGGGTCATACCGATACCGCGGTCGGAGATGGTGAGTGTTCCTGCTTTTGCGTCTGCCTTCACATGAACGGTCAAATCGCCCAATTCGCCTTTGAATTCGCCTACAGATGAGAGCGTTTTCAATTTTTGCGTGGCATCGACAGCATTGGATACTAATTCACGAAGGAAAATGTCGTGGTCGCTATAAAGAAATTTCTTGATGATGGGGAAAATGTCGTTGGTCGTTACCCCTATGTTTCCTTTCTGCATATTATTTAGTTTTTTTGTTATTCTTTGTTTTCCCTTCAATTTCCAAAAAGGATGCCATTTGCAGAAAGATGACAAAATGTCCGAATGAGAGGCGGTGAAAATGACAGAATAGGTGTTTTGTGTTGTTGGTGTTCTGTCTGCAGAGGGAAGGCATGGCTTCTCTCTGCAGTTATGGTTAGGTCAGTTTACGTAAGTGAATAACCCACATACCGTTATCATGTTTTTGATAAGATGGATGCCTAAAAGGATATTGGCAATCAATTTCAAATTTTTGTTTTTGATGGCGTAAGGGATGGCGAAAAGAGCTAAACTTTGTATTATCATGTGACAGGCATTGCTTATCTTGAAGTAGGATTCGTATTTGTCATAAGATAAGTTATCGGAATAGCAATAGTTAATAAAACAGAGATTGATAAGTTGAAATAGGATGTTTGATGCCACTATAAACGCCACCAATGCGAACAATACTTTGCTAGATGAGTCAGAGTAGCTTTCTGGGTTAGCGTCACAATTTGAGCAAGCTTTTGCCTCGCTCTCGTTTTCGAATTGAGAGTTGGAACTAATCATTAGTAAATGTTTTATAGGGATTTAACGGGGAAATCTCGGTTGCCGTAATTCCCCCGATTGTTTTTTTATCCTAAGATATAGGTCTCTTGAAGGATATAGAGGAGGGCTCCTGCTAAATAGCCAAGCAGGGCGAAGAAACTGATGTGTTTGAGGTACCAAACGAAGTCCACCTTTTCCAATCCCATCACCACAACGCCTGCAGCTGAACCGATGATGAGGATGCTGCCTCCGACACCGGCACAGTAGGTGAGGAACAACCAGAAGGTTCCGTCTTGCATGAACGGTATCAGTGATTCGTCGCATCCTATTGGGGCAATCTCATACATTCCCATCGCACCTGCCACCAAAGGAACATTGTCGACGATGGAGGACAAGACACCAATCAAGAGGTTGATGAGATAGATGTTTTCCAACTTCTCTTGCAAAAGGATGGAGAGTTGATGGAGGATGCCCGCACATTGCAATGTTGCCACGGCCATCAAGATGCCGAGGAAGAACAATATGGTGGTGAAGTCAATCCTACCTAAGATAACGGATATTCTTGCTTTAGAAGACTCTGGAACATTCTTCTTCCGGCCGTACATCTTTTCTGTGTAAATCCAAAGCGCACCCAATCCGAGCAATACGCCCAAGAAAGGAGGTAGGTGGGTGATGGATTTGAAGATAGGCACGAAGATGAGACATCCTACACCCAAGAAGAAGATGAATTTCTGTTCGAGCGGTGTGATGATTTCCGAAGCCTTTAACGAGTGTGAGGAAGTGTTGCTTGGCGTCACAGCCTTCAGCTCACCTTTCAGCATGAAACTGATGCAGAGAACTGGGATGAAGGCTGATACGATAGATGGCCCGATAAGCGTAGGGATGAGGTATTGTGTGGTCACGTTTCCTTTCACCCAAAGCATGATGGTGGTCACGTCTCCGATAGGGGAGAAGGCACCTCCACTGTTGGCCGCAATGATGATGGCGCAGGCGAACAACCAACGCTCCCTTTGGTCGGCAACCAATTTCCGAAGCAACATCACCATGACGATGGTCGTCGTCAAGTTGTCGAGGATGGCCGACATGAAGAAGGTGATGATGGAGAGTGTCCAAAGCAAACTCTTTTTGTTCTTGGTCTTGATTTTGTCCGTGATGATGGAGAATCCCCCGTGAACGTCAATCAGTTCGACGATGGTCATGGCGCCCAACAGGAAGAATATGATTTCGGCCACATCTCCGATATGCTCGATAATCTGTACT
>JAFZKQ010000024.1 GCA_017553575.1 Paludibacteraceae bacterium | reverse complement strand
TGGCAACGGCTGAAATACCGAAGGACAACTGACGCTCGATAGAACGATCCTTCATGAAGTAACCGCTGTTCTCTGACAACGGAATATGGTAGGCAAACGTTGCCTGACCACCCTGACGGTAGGAGTAACCGTTCCTATCATTGTAGACGTAGGCACCCAAACCGACGTTCTTGAGGACACGCGTCCTAAAGCTCAACGTCTGCGTCATCGGCGCATCGTCCATTCCCATCCATTGGAATTTACCCGTCAACATGAGGTGGGAGCAACGTTCAGCTCCTGCCACTGCCGGATTGACCAGATAATAATTGAAGTGGTACTGGTCATAAACGATTTCATCCTGTGCTCTCAGAAAAAAGGTTGTGCAAGAAAAGAGCGAAAGAAAAAATAGAAATTTAATTCTCATCTGACTTGTAATTTAGTTTTATCAAAAAGAAAGGGAAGGCAAAGGATTGACCTTCGCCTTCCTATTTCCAATTAACGTCTCAACAATGTGAAGTGTCCGACATAAGTTTTCTCAATCTCTTCGATTTCAATCTCATACCAATAGTCCGTTGTTGGCATTGGCTTACCGTTATAGTATCCATCCCAACCTGGATCTTCACCCTTATACTCGGCCAACTTCTTACCATAACGGTCGAAGATTCGAACCACAGCATCAGGATAAACCTCCCTCAAATTGGTTACTTCCCAAGTGTCGTTCACACCATCGCCCTCTGGCGTATGGACCTTTTTAGGGAACACGTCCGGAGCAACCAAACTAAACTTGAAGCTATTCTTACAGCCAACGGCATCGACCACGTAAACGATGTGTGACGTGAAGGTAAGGTCTTGTGCAACATCGCCAGGGAAGAAGGCATCCTCACTATCGAGAGCAAACTCGAACGGAGCCGTACCCTTCATCGGATCCATCTCCACCTTACGATCCCTCAAGCCAACAGAATCCACATTGACAATCACAGGGATGGAAGTAACCTTCACACCAAAGGTAGTATCCTTCGTACACGTTCCTCTCGTCATAGACAAGTGGAAGAGACGGGTTGTATCCAACCTCTCCGTAATTGTAGCACCCATTGCCAAATAAGTTGAATCGTCGTCAGCCGTCCAAATATACTCTGCTGCATCGAATGAAGAAGCATCCAATGTTGTAGTAGAGCCTTCGCAGATAGGAGTATCACCCGTCACCTCACCTGTAATTGGCTCATCCACAGACAAAGTAGCCATCATCGTAATGTTTTGGCAACCTGCATAGGAAGCGACGAAGTTGTAGTTGTAAGAAGAGCGATGGTTGTAAGCTGTCGTGCTGTTGTAAGCCGCAACAACGGTAATGCTCTTGTCTGTCAAACCACTGGTAATCGTAGCATCCTCTTCCCAGGCAATTGTCGTACCTTCTGGAGAGACCTTCGGCAAGGTGATTGTCACCTCTTCGCCTTCGCAGACCGTTTGAACCGCAGGAAGGTCAATTTCGATAGGTTGAAGTACCTCTATCTTATCCGTCGTGTCACGGTGTTGACCATCATAATCGAAGGATACATAGTAGGAAGCATTCTTTGCAGGAGAGAGAAGAGCCACCAACATACCGTCAGCATTCAACGAGAAGAGGTCTGTGATATCCTTCACCACACCGTCTATCGTCTCTACGACAGACAACGTACCTTTTGGAGACTTACGGAATGAACCCGTTCCCGTCGTATCGATGACGAACTCTTTCTTCTCACCGAAACAGAGTGTATCGGCAAACGAAGTCGTCATCTCCAACTTAGCATCCACCCAAAGGTTGATGGTCGTCGTAGTACCACAATAGTTATCATCAGCAAGGGTGATTTCGTACGTCTTGTCAGACTCTACCTTATCCAAAGAGTATTGCTGACCGTTGTTCACCTCAGCACCTGATTGATCCTTCCATGAAATAGTAGAGAGCGTTACATCCTTTGGATTTGGCACTTCCACATTCACCTCCATCTCAACAGACTTGCCTCTTACAACGATATAAGGTTCTGTAGCATCAACCACCTTGATATTCTGCTTAACCTTCAACTCCAATGGTTCCGTTGAATTAGTAACCGAACATCCCCTATTGGTAATAGTAAATGCATACTCACCATTATCAGAATACTGAGCAGGAGAGAACGCGATGCTCTTCGGATTAGCAGGCGAATAAGGAGCACCATCCTTTGTCCATACGATGGAAGTTGGCTCCTCTGGGCAAGTGTAAGACAACGTGATTGTTGAACTTGCCTCCTCGCAGATCTCAGGATCTGAAATTGTCGCAGTAGCCGTCAATGGAACTGCTACAACCGTAACCTCAACAGAAGTAGGACACTCATTTACATAAGATACTTTATAAGTACCCGACTCCGTTACCGTGATATTATCAGAACCGATAGAGGAACCATTCTTTGTCCAAGAGTAAGAACCCTCCGTCTTCGTCATGCTTGGTTTGAGTGACAAATCACCACCACAAGTATAAATTGTAGTTGAAGCCAAATCTGTTGCCAACAAGTCAACATTGTTCCATTCCGTATTGTTATCTTCCGAAATCAAGATGGAGCCTTCGATTCGGCCATCACCGATAGTCACCTCATGAGTCTCCGAAGCCGTACAAGCACCTGCGGTAACATTCAATGTGAATGTATATTTGTCACCCGCAGATCCAGGCATCTCTTTTGACTTATAAGAAGCACCCGTGCCATTGTCGCCGTTCGTACTAGTCCACTCATAAGAGACGGTGGAGGTGTTTTGGTCGGAAGAAGCCTCAAGCGTGATAGAGGTATTTGGACAAGTTCTATCCGAAGCCGTGATCTTCACGTTGTCCAATTTATCAATCGTCACTTGGATATCCTCTTTAGAGGAGATACAGAGTTCATCCGACTCTGGCACCGTGAATTGACCCGTCACATGATAGAGGCCAGACTCAGCCACCTCAGGACCACCCAAGGCTTGGTCGGCATCATCATAGTAAGTAGCCGAGAAGCCCTTCTCCACTGCAGTTGAATACTCGTAATAGTTATTCAACAAGACTTTCTGTGGATAGCAATAGCCGCTCGCGTTATCCGTCTTCAAGATTGGCTTAGCGTAAACCGTAACCGTGATAGGAGTAGCGACAGAGACAGCGCCCGTCGACTTATCCTTCTGTGCCACGTAGTAGATACGCTCCACTTCCAATTCACCAGCAGGGACCGTCACATCAGGGACAGGAGCCGTTGCCGAACCGTTTGTAGCCTCCTTTACAGGATTAGCGTTAGGAGCCTCGGAGAACCAAACCAACTCGTACTCATCTGCCGACTTCACCAACGTGTTTATCGTTGCCGTCAAAGCAGCCACACGATCTGAATTTTGGCAATAAGTCAACGATGGAGCCGTTGGAGCAGGTGTATCACTGATGTTTACAACCACCTTCTGCAATTCGCTACGACAACCCGTAGTTTTGTTGATTTGAGCCACATAGAAGATCTCTTGACGATCAGTACCCTCTTGGTGCTCGTCGTAGGTTGGAGCAGGCGTACCAGAAATCTCGTTCTTGCCGTCAGCATCCGAATACCAAATCAACTCGCAATCATCAGAAGGAATCACTCCATCTTTATCCTTCGTCAACAAATCGACGAACTTACCACCGGAAACATCCGTCTTCAAGTAGTTGAAGATATAGTTCGACTTAGAAGCAGGCTTCTCCGTCTCGTTAACCGTTACGGTAATCTTGACAGGCTCACCATAGCAAGTGGATTTATCCTTTGTAGTCAACGTATAATATTGACGTACCCAATAATCTTTTGTACCCGCCTTTGAGGTCGATGGTGTGAAAGCATTCTTATGACCTGTAGCACCTGCGGTAATCTCCTCATCAAACCATTCGAGGCCAGAAGAGAGGAAGTAGTCGCCGTCAGTCACCTCATTCGCAGAGAGAACATCGGCAGTTGCACCGATACAATATTCAGGCGTTGCGTTGTCCACAGAAGGCTCTTTTACATCATATACCTTCACGTGAATGGTTGACTTTTCACTCTCGGCATTGGTCTTCGTATTCAATTGACTGACATAGAAGAGCGTCTCGCCTGCCTTCGTTGCCGTGAAGGAAGGAGCTTGATCATCACCCGTTCCCTTCTCTGCCGATGCCGAAGAGTACCATTTCAATTGATAGTCTGAGTTCAATGGTGTAGCCATCTCAGAAAGGTCAGCAATACTCATGCCTACACACAACATCGTATCGCGAACCGCTGGGATCGGAGCATCATTGACGATTACCGTCACCGTAGCCGTATCGCTGACACATCCTGCAGGCGACTTTTGGTTCACCCAATAGTAGAATGTGCCTGCCTCGGAGAGGTCTTGGAGCGGAGCTGAAGTAGAAGGCGAAGAAAGATCTTGCGTCTTATACCAATACAAGGTGTTTGAACCTGCTGCCGTTGCACCTGCTGCAATAGAGGCGCTCTTGCCGTTCTCTTTCAAGAGAGGAACAACCTGAGTTGCAGGCTTTGCAGGCACTTCGTTAACTGTGACCTTTACGCTTGTCACAGCGCTCTCGCAACCAGTCGCATTATCCGTAACCGAATAGAAGAACTCGTAAGCCTCCTCTTGGGCTTTGAGTGTAGTTATATCAGGCTCCGCACCTGCCTTCGACTTAGCCTCATCAGCATACCAATTGACCGTATAAGGAGCAAATGCCGAACCAGCCAAAGCCGTTGTAAGTGCTGACTTGTCCTCCTCGTTCTCACAGAACTCGATTGGGTCGATTGCAGGAGCCTTTGGCTTCTCATAATAACGAACCACAATGGAGTCATATACGAAACAAGCGGAGGCTTCTGGCTTCTCATTGTCACGTACCTTCACATAATATTTCTCCGTTTTTCCTGCCTTTGCTTCCTCCCAACCGATCTTTGTCTTCAAAGTTGAAGAAGTAGCATTCTTTGTTATTTGGAGTGCTGAAGCATCGGCACCCACTTTATCGACGAACCACAACTCATCGAAAACGCCCTCGGTTGCCTCAATGCCAGAAACACTGAACTCAACAGACGGACTCTCCTCACAAAAACTAAGCGTATCAGCCGTACGTTTTGCGCCATCCACTTCAATCGTAACCGTACCATCTGGACGCTTACATGGAGGACAACCATAACGGGCTGTCAATTGAATACGACCACAATTATAATCGGTCAACTTACCAAAACGGACATTCGCATAACACAACGTATTTCCAGCGTTGGAAGAAGAGGTATAACTGTTGGCAGTAGCTCCGTAAGCATAGATTCCAAAGCCCTCAGAGTCTACGATAGGATTCGAGAACAAAGCAGTCTCTTGTGCTGTCTTTGGAGAATCAAAGACATAGAACGATGCATTACCCTTAAATTCCACACCAATGATGTATTGCGTACCACGGGCTGGATTAGCAGGCAAATTCACGTCACACAAAACAGTCAACATATTTGGACCAGCATCGTCGATTGTGAAAGTCTGCGTCTTTCCTTGCCAAAAACGAGAACCTACCACATAAAGTCCAATATCGTTAATCTCCACGTTGTAAACTGCAGGCGTTGCTGAAACAGAAGCAGTTCCACTATAGGATTTTGCGGCGATATCAAAAGACTTCAAGTCTGATGCAGAGAAGATATTCAACATCAAACCATAACTTTGAGGAGAACCCGCAGTCGTCATCTTTTGATCCTTAAACAAATAGGTATCGAAGGAAGAGACATCTTCCAACCAAACCGTATAAGTTGTATCCTTGCTTGGGAGATCCTTGTTGTCATGCACCTCTCCCTTGTCGATCTTATCACCAGAAACACAGAACTTCAATGCACTTCCAGCACCTTTGGTCTTCACAACTTCCAACGTATCCTTACTCGTCTCCGTCGCAAAGAGAGCCCATGAAGTTTCCTGTTTTGCCTTGTAGAACTTATCGTTCACCTTAGCCTCGAAACAGATATTGTCAGATGCCGAAGGCTTCAACTCATCAGCGACACAGTTCATATCCGTAATAATCGTGTCGACAGGCATCTCCATCTCAGTCACAAGACAAGTGGTTGTCACAGGCTCACAAACTCCACAAGGGACATTACCACCGATATACTCGGCCGTCACCTCATAAAGACCTGCCTCTGTTGTCTTGAAGGAAGCCACATTATATTTGTCGGCTTTACGCTCTGCAGCAGTTGAATTCTTGGTTGTAGTATTCAAAAGCACACCGTCTTTCTTCCATGAGATATAATAACGTTCTTCCTTTCCTTTAGGAACGACGAAACCACAATCCAACTCGATCTCTTCGCCTGGACACTTCCTTCTGTCAATCATAAAGACTTGAGGACAAGCATCCTGAGGGTCACATGGGATAGTCTCCAACTTAATCAAGCAATTATATTTTGCCGTCTGAGTACCAGCACCACATTGTCCCAAATCATTCAATCCCCAAACATAGAACTCATCCTTATCGTTGACCATAAAGTCGAAGTTATCACCACGGGAGATACTAACCGCATTCTTAACCACTTCGCCAGGTTTTCCTGTTGCATCACAATACTTCGCCAAAATAGGCTTTACACCTTGTGCACCACTACTATACGTCTTAGCCGTAGTTGCATCTGTAGGGACAACACCACCATTGTCATCATTACAACCCCAATAGATCAAGTAACCCTCCTTGGAGACAGCAGCACCATGTCCACGTCCACCGATTACCTCTTTTATATCCGTCAAGAATTTCTCACCAGAAATCTTCTCATACTCACCAGAAGAGACCTTCAACGCATTGTAATGGGTCAAACCGTTTTTGTTTTGTCCGGTTGAGCCTCCCCAACCACCATTACCCCAAGACCATACGTATCCATCACCTGTCACAGCGAAACCACACACGTCACCTGCTGCTGACATACGGATATCCGTCAATGGAGTTCCATCTTCATCCTTCAAAACTGGAACAGCTACCGTCGATGTCGTTTTTGAATTACCGTTCCATGGACCAATACCATACAGACTACCATCCTCAGTTCTGATCAAACAGTTATCATCACCTCCAGAGATATGTGTAACATTCGTCAAATCCTTGCCATCAGGCCCCTTTATATAATGAGGCACTTTCGGATCTGTCTTGTTAGGATTCCATTCACCAGTACCCCAACCAACAACACGGCCATCATCCATAATGGCAAATCCGGAGTTGGTAGAAGCTGCAATAAACGTAACACCGCCCAAATAAGGACCACCTGTAGTTCCGTCCTCGTTATATCCAACTTGAACCTCACCTTTCAACACCGGTGTAGGATATTGCACGATGTTGCTACCAGACGCACCTTGTCCGCAACCACCTTGGCTATTGTCTCCCCATCCATATACCAACTTATGGCAAGAGAGAGCCAAGTTAAACGCACCAGAACCAGAAGTAACTTGGCTAAACGTCAAATTACCCGTCCTTACCTGCATAGGCTTCGTGACAAAGTCTGCATTATACCCTGGCAAGGTTTCATCTATACCCAACAACGGGCCACCTATCGTCTTGTCCATATTATTACCCCACGTATAAAGGTAACCTTCCGCACAAATAATAAGCCCGTGGTCATTACCTCCAGAGATGGTTTTACTCTGCGAGAATGCCCCTGTCACTGAGCTCAGCAACATAAGCAATGTAACATAAAAATATCTTCTCATGATACTAAAAATTACTTTTCTATGATACCCCTATCATAATAATAAATATACTATAAACACCTCTTCATATAAATAGATACGAAGTCGAACTACAAAAATACAAATCCATTTTTTATAAACAAATGCTAAAAATAGTTTTTTTTGTTCCAACAATAGTCTGTTCTTGTTACATCTTCGTAACGAAAAAAGAGCATATCAAAAGAAAATCAAGCGGTTACATATTTATCACCCAAAACAGGAAAGGAAGAAAGTCCATCAAAAAAAGAAAGATGTAATTAAAAACTTTTTTGACGAAAAACACGAATGGGCATTACAGAGGAATAGCAGGGGAAGATTCGCACGGAATCTTCCCCCAAAATTCATCCTACATCACTTTATGGATTGAAGGAGTTGACGAAGCGACTCCGCGGCCGCCCCTTCACAAGAAAGAGGCTGCGAAAGCGGGAAATAATCAAACGGTTCGTATTTAGCCATCTGAAAGAAATAGACGCCGCCAAGCTCCGTTCCGTAGACAATCAGGCGAAAGGCGGAGTCATGATCCGAATAGGAACCGAGCAACTCCCCGAAACGACCCTCCTCGCAGATTTTCTGCATTTTGTGTGCATCTTCGCCATTGAAAAAAAGAGAAACTCGTCTGACCTCCTCATTGGTTGGCGAATAACAATAGGACTTTTCACGAGAGAAAAAGCGAAACGCCCCTACGACAAGAAAGACCACAGAAAAGAAATAGAGCCCTAATTGCCAAGCAGATGCACTTTTCAGTGGTTCATAAAAACTGGCCAACAAGGCAAGCGATACGCCCAAGACCATACATAACAAAGGGAGCATGGGAAATCCCGCTCTTACCACAATCTTTCCATCGGAGATCTCCGTCAAACATTCATCTATATTTTTATATATTTCCATTGTTTTCCTATTTTAAGTTCGTAAATAAATTGTAATAATGTTATGCCCTACGTTGAGACGCAGGGTATTCGTTGTACTTGGTTTCGAGATTGGAGTTTCCAACATTCCCGAGCAGAAACAGCTCATCCGTAGACTCTGATGTTCCTCCGTTCAAGTCCGAGAGAAAGAATACCATAATCTAATGGGAAATCATTGGAAGGAATCGAATCACGAATCCTATCGCACTATCTATCAAGGATATGAGCCAAGGCAAAATGGACATCTGCCTTGTCAGGTAGTCAATTCAGCAACCGACACAATTGGTAGAGATAGTAGCCTGCCGCATACCGACAAGCGGAAATCCGTATCTCAAGCAAAGAGACGACATGGGTACGCAAACCATACTCCACAGAGTGGCATTCCCTTATCCAAAAGAAGATCCGCAAAAAGGATGGTCGGGACTCTGAAGAATAGGAGGTCTCTGATTCTCGAGAAGAGATAAAACTGGAGGCTGCCGATTCTGTGGCAGATAAGAGATGGATCGAAGATTTGCTATCGTCATCCGAATCGGAGAGGAGAGCCGAATCCGAGACTTGAACGTCGCCCTCATCAAAAGAGGAAAAGACCTTTTCTGCTTGCGCGAACAAGCCTAAAAAAGCAAAGAAGGTCAAGAGAAGCAAGCCTCTCTTCCACCCTCTTCGCAAAAGTCTATGTCTCTTGATACTTAACATTCGACCGTATCTCCTATATTATTAAGGTATTTTCTAAAAATCGAACAACGTGCCCTGCGTACCGAAATGGGTCTTCCCTAAATGGCGGTAGGCCAGTTCAGTCACCTCACGTCCACGCGGTGTACGCTTCAAGAAGCCCTCCTTGATAAGGAACGGCTCATACACTTCCTCAATCGTTCCCGCATCCTCGCCCAAAGCCGTCGCAATCGTCGTCAGTCCCACAGGTCCACCATTGAACTTATCAATCATCATGTTCAACAATTTATTGTCAATCTCATCCAATCCGTAACGGTCGATGTTGAGGGCATCCAACGCATAGAGGGCAATCTCAAGATCAATCTTGCCCGTTCCTTTTACCTGTGCGAAGTCACGCACACGACGAAGCAACGCATTGGCGATACGAGGCGTTCCTCGACTTCGGCCTGCCACCTCACGGGCAGCCTTCCGCTCGCAAGGCATATTCAGCAACGAAGCGGAACGGAGGACAATATCCGTCAAGACCTCCACGTCATAATACTCCAAATGGCAGTTGATACCGAAACGCGCCCGCAAAGGACTCGTCAACAAACCACTACGAGTAGTAGCTCCCACCAACGTGAACGGATTCAGATCGATTTGGATGGAACGAGCATTCGGTCCCTTATCCAACATGATATCTATACGGTAGTCCTCCATCGCAGAATAGAGATACTCCTCCACGACAGGACTCAGACGATGAATCTCATCAATGAAAAGGACATCGTTCGGCTCCAAGTTCGTCAGCAAACCGGCCAAATCTCCAGGCTTATCCAAGACAGGGCCCGAAGTGAGTTTGAAACCCACGCCCAACTCGTTTGCAATAATATTGGAGAGCGTCGTCTTTCCCAAACCCGGAGGGCCATGAAACAATATATGGTCAAGCGGTTCGCCTCGCATTTTTGCCGCAGCCACGAAGACACGGAGATTCTCGATGATCTTCGCCTGTCCAGAGAAATCATCGAAAGTCAAAGGCCTCAACGCATTCTCAAAATCCTTCTCCCTGTCGTTTCCGGCTGCCGTACGTATGTCAAAATCCTCTGCCATGCGTCAATCGATTAGTCTTTCTTAAAAAGGCGTCGCAACTCCGACTTAATACTAGAGACGATATCAGACTTAGTGATATTCGCAAAACGCTCCTTCACATAGCTCCATCTCCATCTGTAACGGATGAAGAAATAGAAGGATACCGGCAAAGAACAGAAGAAGGCCAACAGGAATGGCCAATGCGGATATATAAACGCAGCTATCAGCGTATAAATCAAATAAATGACTGGGAATCCCAATGTGGCCAAGCCAAAAACGAAGGAGGACTCAAAGCCCGTTCCACGAGCACCTTTGGTCAGATGTTTCGTCAGAGCGAAAGGCCAGCCGTTAAAGATCAGGGAATAGATCAAGAACGGCGAGAAGACCACCATATAAATGATATTCAATAAAAGCAAAAAGTCAAAAGAGCAACCATCCTCACGAACTTTCGCCGAGAAAGCGACATCCTTGTGCGAAGCGTTCCACTTCTGGCACAAATCGTCCAACGTTGCCAATTCTGACTCGTTCTCTTCCTCGATCTTCGAGAGCAAGGAGACAATCTTCTTACGAACAATCAAACGGTTGGTTTCGTTGTCGTCCAAGCCCATTTCATCCAACACCTCCTTATTAAAAAGGTAAGAAGAGGCATAGAACGTGTCATAATATTTTTCGGATTGGACATCCATCATCAATTCCGACATCCGGCTATATAACTCATCACGCAGACGGTTTTGGGTCACCGGTGCATTCTCCTGATAATCTTTCCAATAATCCTCGATTGTGATGGGTTTCCCGTAGTTGACAATGAGGTGATGGCCCGTATGGTCGTAGTTTCCGTAATCAATTCCGACAGGGACAATCTTCACGAAATCTTTTTCAGGAAGCTGCTCTTGCGTAGAGAAGGCGATACGGAACATACCTTTCACCAAAGGACGCAAGCGACGGTGGGGATCCTGTCCACCCTCCGCCATCAAGCAAAGGAACTCCTTATGCAACAACGTGTCCACCGATTGGTCGAACGAATCGTTATTCTTCTTCAAGTTTTGGATTCCATCACGGATACGGTACGCCGGCATAATTCGCAATGCTCTCAAGGCCTTCGCGATCGTCGGTTTCTTGAACAGGTCAGCTCGTGCCAAGAAGATCACCTTGGAAGGGGTCGTTGCCAAAATCGCCATCGCATCAATCAACGCATTTTGATGATTGGGGGCAAAAATCACCGACTCACCCTTTGGAATATTGTTCTCTCCGTTCACCTCCACAACGCTAAAGCTGCGCTTGAAGATGTCGGTAGCATAAACCTTTAATGCACTATAAAAAAATGATGGTGAATATATTTTTTCCATTATCACTAAATTAATCAAACCATATATGACGTAGTATTCGTGTTTTCATCGAACTGGTCTGGATACAAGACGATAAAACTATTGGAAGCGAAATACTTAGAGAGTTGCAACGGCAACTTGTCCATCGCAGGATTGTAAGAGATGGCCGTCTTTCGGGAAGAGACCACCACCAGCAAGTCGTTGTCACCCACCTCACGCGTGAGCATCAAGAAGTCGTCCCAATCGTCCAACACCTCGAACTTGGTCGCCACGCCGAACTTGTTTCTGCGGGCCAATATCTTAATCTGCTCCAACGTATCCGGATGGGCAAAGAATGAGACCGTTGCTCCAATCTGCTTACTGATATTCTTCACACGGTCATACCATTTCACAAAACCGTTTTCATATTCGGCCTTTGCCGGCACTGCCACCACCACCCGCTTAATCGTGCTGAGGGGTTGCACCGACTTCGAAATCAAAATCATCTGATTGGTTGCCTTCAGGAGGTTCTCCGTTTTAGCACCAAAGAAGGAGTCGGCAAAATGTGTCTTATGGTGAAGACCCATAACCACCTCCGTAATCGAATTCTCCTTTATCGTATGGATGATACCGCTGGTGACATTGGCATCATAACGGGAGATCATGCGCACCGTATTATCCGTAGCCGAAGCTATTCGAGCTGCCCGCTCCAACAGTTTCTTGCCTCGTGCCAGACTTCCCGTTCCATCTTTCGTATCATTGGAGACATTCACGGCATAGAGAGGTTCCTTACTCTTGTTCACCTTCAGCAAGACAGCCAAATCCATCAAGCTGTTGAGCGTATCCGGATTATAGAGCGGTATCAAGATTCTATCGACCAACTTCTCCTCCGTCATCTCATTGTCGATATGGTCAGCCTGGACAGCCAACTGACGAGCCGCATGCTCCGTCGCCAAGGAGGAGATAATGCAAGTGGCAAGAATCATCACCACCGTACCATTCAAGACAGCATCGTTGAAGAGGGTGATCGGCAATCCTTCCGCCGTATGGCCCACCACGATCTCATGACCGATCATGACCGCCGCCAAGGTCGCCGCCGCCTGCGAATTACTCAATCCGAAGATCATCATACCCTCGGCCTTCGTCATCGAGAACCTGCGTTGCGTCACCACCGCAGCCAGATATTTGGAGAGCGTCGCCACCGCACTCATCACAAAAGCAGCAATCAACGTATCGAATCCACTGAAGACCACATGCAGGTCAATCAACATACCCACCCCAATCAGGAAGAACGGTATGAAGAGTGCATTTCCCACGAAATCCAAACGGTTCATCAACGGAGATATTCGAGGAATAAAACGGTTGAGCGCCAAGCCCACCATGAAGGCTCCGATGATAGGTTCAAGTCCGGCCAACTCCGCTAAGAATCCGCCCAAGAAGACCATGGCCAAGACAAAAATATACTGTAGGATACTATCCTCCGTATACTTGAAAAAATGTTCGGCCAGTTTCGGGAAGGCCAACATCACCACCGCCGCAAAGACAAGGATGGAGACCACCAACTTAATCCAGAATCCCGAATTCACCTGTCCCTTTGCCATGGAGACTATCACGGCCAACAAGAGGAGAGACAAGGTAGTGGTAATCATCGTACCTCCGATAGTTATGCTGACCGACCGATTCTTCGCCACACCAAAACGGCCCACGATTGGATAGGAGATCAACGTATGGGATGCGTACATGCTGGCCAACAAAATGGAGGTTATGTAAAGATAATAATTACCTACAATGCTGTTACTCCACTCAACAGTGGAATCACCCACCGACTTTCCCCAAAGGTAATCCAACAAGAAATAGCCCGAGACCGAACCTAACGCCATCGGCATGAGGAAAGTCGCCAAACCAAAAAAGATTCCCACCTTCCTATTTTTCTTGAAATCGGAGAGATCCATCTCCAAGCCCGCCAAGAACATGATGTAAAGCAGACCCACCGCACCGAAAAGGCGGAAACTCTCGTCCCTTGACAAGATATTCAAGCCATGCTCGCCCAATACGAGACCGGCAAGAATCAAGCCTATGATAGGAGGAATCTTAAATCGATTGAAAAAAATAGGGATAAGAAGGATGATAAAAAGCACCAACGAGAATATCAAAATAGGATTTGACAACGGGAGGGACAAATCGATATGAGAAAATAGTACATCCATAAATGCCAATTATGCAGTAAGTTCAAAACAGTGATTTCTTAGAACTCACCTTGCTTTTTTAATATTCACGTTTATCTGCAAAAATAGGCATTATTTTTCAGAACATAAACGAAGAAATCAAAAAAGTGGAAGAATCGACAGCGGTGGAGGGCAAAAAAGAGCCTTCCCCTCAAAATTTCAATGTGTGCCAAAAACTCAAGGAATTTCCACCAAATCTCCAATGCTTAACTTCTCCTCTATTTCCGCAATGGATTTCAAAGAAAAATTGACTTGTCCAGACAACAAATATTCAATCCTCCTCATTCAAATCCTCTACCGTTCCATCTCCTTAAGCGGCTTCAGCAAATACTCCAACCCATTGAGTTGAATCTCATACATCAACCCCATCAGTTTGCCTAATTTACCAGAAGGGAAACCCTTTTGGCGATACCACACCAAATAGTGCTCGGGCAAATCGCAGATCCTATAATCTTTATATTTTCCGTAGGGCATCCGTGTCCGCACCAACGCCACCATATCGTTTTCTCTGTCCAAATTCATTTCCGAAACGGTCTAAAATCGACACAAAAATACAAAGTTTTAAGCGAACGACTAAGCACACTATTATTTCTTGCTCCCTTTTCTTATCTTTGCAAACAGAAAAAATTGATGGACTTATGGATATTAAACAAGCTCAAGAAGAAGCGATAGAATTGTTGAAGACTCTCATTGCCACGCCTTCCTACAGCCGTGAAGAGGGCGAATTGGCTGATTTCCTCGAAAGCAGAATCTGCGCTATGGGATATGAGACCAAACGCCACTTCAACAACATTTGGATGATGGCTCCTGGATTCAGCGACAGCAAGCCGACCTTACTGCTCAATTCCCACATGGATACCGTCAAGCCGACTGCCGGCTGGAAACACGACCCACACAAACCGGAGATCGTGGGCGACACCCTTTACGGATTAGGCAGCAACGACGCTGGAGCTTCGCTAGTCTCCCTGCTCTACGTATTCTTCCTCCTTTCAGAGAAAGAGCAACCCTACAACTTGATGTTTGCCGCCTCTGCCGAGGAGGAGGTCTCTGGCAAGAACGGTATGGAGAGCCTTCTCTTGGAGATGCCTCCTATTGACTTGGCCGTGGTGGGAGAGCCTACGGGTATGCAACTGGCCGTAGCGGAAAAAGGATTGATGGTGGTGGACTGTACCGCCATAGGAAAATCCGGACATGCCGCACGAAACGAAGGAGTCAACGCTATCTACAAGGCAATCAAAGATATAACTTGGATAAAAGAGACGCAACTGCCTAAAGTCTCCGACCTTTTAGGTCCGGTGAAGATGAGCGTCACCATGGTCCATGCAGGAACGCAGCACAACGTGATTCCTGACAAATGTACCTTCGTCATCGACGTCCGTTCCAACGAGTGCTATACCAACGAGGAGATTTTCGACATCTTGAAGGAGAACATGGAGAGTGAACTCTCCGCACGTTCCTTCCGTCTCCGTTCATCGGGCATCAGTCCAGAACACCCTATCGTGAAAAAATGTACGGAGATGGGCATCAGCCAATTTGGCTCACCAACCCTGTCCGACCAAGCCTTGATGCACTTCAGAAGCGTGAAAATAGGTCCGGGCGACTCCGCTCGTTCCCACACTGCCGATGAGTATATCAAGCTGGACGAGATACGGAATGCCATCGAACGCTACATGGAAATGCTCGATGGATTGGACATTTCCAACCAATAATCGACAAGAGAATGGCCCAAAAGAAGAAATACTATGTGGTATGGGACGGTTGGAATCCCGGCATCTATACGGATTGGGGAGAGTGCAAGGAACAGGTGCTCAACTATCCGAATGCCAAATTCAAGGGATTTGAAAACGAAGACGAGGCCGTAGCCGCCTTTTCCGAACCTTACCAGCCCAGCACACACGCTCCAAAAGCTTCCCAAAGGGTTATCAACCCAGCGATAGGGAAACCCATCGCCGATGCCATCGCCGTCGATGCCGCCTGCAGCGGGAATCCAGGCAAAATGGAGTACCGTGGAGTTTACATCCGCAACGGTGCCCAAATCTTCCATGTCGGGCCTTTCGAGCAAGGGACGAACAACATCGGAGAGTTTCTGGCTCTGGTCCACGGTTTGGCCTACATGAAGAAGCATGGGTTCGAGCAACCCATCTATTCCGACAGTGCCAACGCCATTTCTTGGGTAAAACACAAAAAATGCAAGACAAAGTTGGTGCAAACATCCAAAAATGCCCCTATCTTTGACATGATTGCCCGTGCGGAGAAATGGCTCGCCGAAAACAGCTATCAGACGCAAATCATCAAATGGGAGACCACCGTATGGGGGGAAATCCCAGCCGACTTTGGGCGGAAGTAACCCATATAAATTCTTATTTCATAACTCTTAATTCAGCAAGGTATGTCCATAACCATCAAGAATCTCTACAAGAGTTACGGCAAACAACTAGTGCTCGACAATCTCAGCTTTTCCATCGGAAACGGAGAAATTGTCGGATTCCTCGGCAATAATGGTGCGGGGAAGTCAACCACCATGAAAATCATCACAGGCTATGTCGAAGCAGACCAAGGCAGTGTGGAAGTTTGTGGCATCGACGTGCGGAAACATCCGTTGGAATCGCACAAAAAGATCGGTTACCTGCCCGAGCACAACCCCATCTACCCCGACATGTATGTCAAGGAGTACCTCCGTTTCGTGGCGGGCATCTACAAATTGGGGGCGCAGGCCAACAGCCGCGTCGACGAGATGATTGAGAAGACCGGATTAACCCGCGAATACAAAAAAAAGATCGGCATGCTCTCCAAAGGCTACCGGCAACGTGTCGGCTTGGCTCAGGCCCTGATACCCAACCCGGAAGTCCTCATCCTAGACGAGCCAACCACCGGCCTCGACCCTAACCAAATCATCGAGGTCCGCAACCTCATCCAAGAGGTCGGCAAAGAGAAGACCGTCATGCTATCGACCCACATCATGCAGGAGGTCTCCGCCATCTGCGAGCGTGTTATCATCATCAACAAGGGAAAGATCGTGGCCGATGAGAAAGAGAGCCAAATCGTCTCGGAGAGCAACGACGCCGTTTCTTCCCTTTTCATCGAATTTTCTTCTGCCATAGATCCTCAGATAATAAGCAATTTAGGAAACGTCGAAGCCATCAAACAGGTGGGAGACAACGCCTATGTCGTCAACAGTACGGAAGACATACGGGAACTCATTTTCCGCACGGCAGTAAAGAACAATTGGATTATCCTCACCATGAAACAGCAAGAACGAAGCATGGAGGATGTTTTCCGATCTCTAACCAAATAGACGATGAAGAAACAAAAAGCGACACTAATCTTCTCTTGGTGCATAGCCTCACTGTTCTGTACCCAAGTGGCCACCCCATCGTGCGAGGAGGAGTGGTTCAGTGGAGAAGGCACCCAATACGGGGGCATAGCGGGCACCGACGGGGGCAACTGCGGCATCTTCGTGGAAGAGGACGACTTCTATCACTGCGCCATGAACCATGCCCAATATGACAGCAGCAGCGCCTGCGGAGGATGCGTACAGATCATCGGACCGATAGGCGAAATCACCGTGCAAGTGGTGGACCGCTGCCCCGAATGCAAATTCGGCGACATCGACCTCAGCACAGGAGCCTTCGAAATGATTGCCAAACTGGAAGACGGAAGAGTGCCCATCCGATGGAAATATGTACCCTGCGATGGTGGCGACGACATAAAAATCCGCTTCGCTGCAGGCACCAGCCAATTCTACTTCAAGGGGATATTCTACAACACCCGACACCGCATAGCAAAAGTGGAATACCGCAAAGAGAACAGCACTTTTCACCCTATCCATCGAGAAATGTACAACTACTTCGTTGCCCCAAGCGGGATAGACGAAGACAAATCGAAAACAGGCCCTTACACCTTCCGCCTCACCGACACGGAAGGACAAGAGGTCTTGATTGAGAATGTCGCCTACGAGGCCGACATCGAAATATCCACCAACGTCCAATTCCCTGCTCTGGTCTGCGGGGAGACCGACTGTGCCGGAGTTGTCGATGGAAAGGCAGAAATCGACCATTGCGGCATCTGCGCCGGCGGTACGACAGGCATCGTGCCCGACTCCTCTTGCCAACAAGACTGCCACGGTGATTGGGGCGGCCTGGCCTACTTAGACAAGTGTGGCAACTGCGTAGGAGGAGAGACTGGAGAAACACCTTGCGACGACACAGGCGTGGAGGATGCGGGCCTCCAAGAAGGAGACCGGATAGAAGCCATTTTCGACATGACCGGACGGAAGGTAAGCGACGGGGTTTCATTCGATGAATTGGTCCATTTCCGTCGTAGCCACGCAGGCATCTACATTCTAAGCCTCAACCGGAAGGGCGAAACGAAAAAAGTCCGATTAATCGGGAAAACAAACGATTGACAACAAATCAAAAGACGATAATAGATGGAAAAACTGACAGTCATCAAAGTAGGAGGAAAAATCGTAGAGGAAGAGGCCACCTTGGCCCAGCTTCTTGACGGATTTTCTAAAATTGAAGGAAGGAAAGTATTAGTCCATGGAGGAGGACGCTCCGCCACAGCCATGGCAACCCGATTGGGCATTGAGAGCAAGATGGTGAATGGCCGACGCATCACCGACGAGGAGACGCTGAAAGTCGTAACCATGGTTTACGCTGGACTTGTCAACAAGAACATCGTTGCCCGCCTACAATCCATGAATGTGAACGCCCTCGGCTTGACGGGAGCGGACTTAAACTACATGCGTTCAGACAAACGACCCGTAAAGGATGTGGACTATGGGTTCGTTGGTGACGTAAAAGAGGTGAATGCCGACCTTTTGGCCGACCTCATCCACAAAGGGGTAGTACCCGTTTTGGCGCCCCTCACACACGACAAGAAGGGCAACATGCTCAACACGAACGCCGACACGATTGCCGCAGAGGCAGCCAAGGCATTGACCAAACATTTCGAAGTGACACTAGTCTATTGCTTCGAAAAGAAGGGTGTTCTTAGGGACGAAAATGACGATGAAAGCGTCATTTCTGAGATTACCCGCCCTATGTTTGAGAAGTATGTAGCCGACGGCATTATCCAAGGAGGAATGATTCCGAAATTGGAGAATTCGTTTGATGCCATCCACGCCGGAGTGAGCCGTGTCGTAATCACGAAAGCCGACCATCTAGGCGAAGGAGAGGGAACGACAATACACGAATAAGAAGATTCCTCGAAATCAAATCATAGGCAAGCCCTACAAGAGATTTCGAGGAATTTTTGTTTCTATTTGGATAGTCTCCTTTCATAAAAAACTGCCGAAAAGAGGGTCGTATGTTAACAATAGAGGCACCCCCATGCAACCAAAACAACCTCATGACACAACATATTCCATTGTAAACAAATCGGCGCACAATAAATATTTTCCCTATTTTTGCAGAAAAATAAAATTAGAGAATGGAATATAAATTAAAACCGATTGTCCAAACAATCCTCCTTGGATCACTGATGCTGATGCCTTCCTACGGATATGCAGGCAACAAAGAGTTAGATCAATACATAGATTATCTGGAACCCGAAGATAATGTCATCATCACGGAGAAAACCGAGACCATAACCTATTCGCAAGCTCCCATGGGCGTATCCGCCAAGCACACGGTAAAAACAAGCTATATGAACCGCCGCTATGGCGAAAATTGCAGTTTCCAAATCTATTACGATGAAGAGACCTCTAAAATAACAAACATTAAAGAAGAACGAGTAACACACTCTTTCTCCTCAAATTTGGATAATGACGTCATCTTTTTCGATGGATTAAACATCTGCAACTGCGAAACGAACCTCCATCAGGTAGGCGAAAAAGCCACCTTCGAATATGACAAGATCTACTCGGATGCCGTCCATCTGCCGAAAGTGGTCTTCGCTGAACCACGATTCATAGGGAAACACACCATTACGATAGAAGTTCCCTCCTGGCTGGAGATGGAGATCAAAGAGTACTGTTTCAACGACAGTGTCAAAAAAACAGTGACGCAAGACCGCAAAAAAACGATCTACACGTACACCCTAAATAATGTGAAACCAATCAAGGAGGAACGATTCAGCAAATCCTACCTCAAAACCTTTCCAAGCATCGTGTTTGCCTACAAACACGTC
>JAFZKQ010000023.1 GCA_017553575.1 Paludibacteraceae bacterium | reverse complement strand
GCTCTCATCTTCTTTTCCCTTATAGTGTCCGGGAGGAGAAGGCACAAAGGGATTTCGAGGAGGCATATTCCTTGGAGGCTGGTAACTTTTTTTACGTTTCTTCATAAATTATACTCATCTATGACTCAGATTTAAGCCAGCACTACTCTTTTCGTACCTCCTCCGCTCCCCAAGGCGATCCCTCCGCATTGCCGGAATAACAGACGACTCCTACCTCTTCAAACGCATCTTTACCAATCTTCGTGACGGAATCGGGCACCGTGAGCATCTCTATGGCAGGACAAGGGAAGGCATACGCACCTATGAACCTAACGGAATTAGGGATAACCAATTTTTTCAATTCGGCACAGCCCTCAAAAGCAGAATCGGCAATTATCTCACACGACTCGTGAATCTCACAAGTAACCATATTTTCGTCTTTCGCCTTAACCAAGGCAAAATAGGGATTACCCTCGCATCCCAAATAGAGGGCGTTGTCGAAAGAACTGAAATTCATGTTTTTATCTTCCTCAAAAACTTCGCAACCTAAATTCTCCAGTGATTTTGGTAGGACAACTGAAGTCAGCGAATCACAAAACGCAAACGCATTATCATCAACACAAGAGACTGAATCTGGCACCGTAACTGAAACCAAATTTTTGCAGTCAGAAAAAGCTAAAAAATCAATGGTTTGAAGCGATTTAGGCAAAGCTATGGAAGTCAAGCCCGAGGAACGGAAAAGTCCATAACTAATCTCCTTAAGGGCATCCGAAAGAACCACCGAACGCAATTTAGAACACTCGAAAAACGCAGATTCTCCAATAATAGTGACCGAATCGGGCATCTCGACGGAAACCAGCTCCTTACACCCTAAGAAAGCAGAAGAGGCTATCAATTCGCACCCCTCCTGAACCCGACAGGAACGAATCTTCTCGTCTCTCGCCTTTATCAAAGCAAAATAGGGATTATAGAGAGTTCCCAAATAGAGTGCGCCATCATACTCATTGTATTTCAACCGTTCACAATCCTCAAACGCATCGGAAGGAATATCAACGACAGAATCGGGAAGGCGAATGGAGGTCAACCCCGAGCAACCCTTAAAGAAACCAATACATTTCACTTCATAGACCACCCCATCGCGTTCCACTTTGCTTGGAATCGTAAAAGCACCCTTCAACATCGAGGGATTGGCACATGAGACAGAAACAAATCCTTCATCGTCATAACAATGATAAGAGAGGCCCCCCTCTCTCCAAACATCTTCCTCTGTTTGCGGAATCTCCGAATTTGATTTTCTCCCATCTCTATGATTAAACAGATAAACCAGCAGTAGCACCACTGCAAAACATATCAAAAATTCAATATTCATAACTCTTAGTTTTTAAATTCCATCACGCTCTCTTTGCTGTTTTAGGCTCCAAGACCTCCTCATTTGGGTTTCATAGGGGATTTCTCATAAGCCGCAACTATAATCTATTTCACACAAAAATAATGGATTTTTCGGGAACTGCGACTAATCATCATCGACAAATCTGATCGACACGAAAAATCCCTCTATTCAAAATTTAATGCTATTTTTGCAGAAGGAAAGCAAATAGATTCATGAAAAGAACAAAACACCTTATCCTTGCCCTCTTGGCAATTCAGTTCGGAAGCGTATTCGCCAACGAGATCAAAAACGAAGGGGCGACCTCCAAACGTCCGATGTTTGTCTCACTCAAAGGAGAGATGGGCAAGACTCTGAAAACAAACGACTATTTAGACTTGACAGGCAAGACGGGCTTCTCCGCCCTGCATGCCCGCTACGGCATTTGCCCCAGCAACGACTCTTGGCAGAACAAGGCATTCAGAATGCCCTACGGCGGCATCGGTTTCTCCATGATCGACACGGAAGACGATGCTTTCGGCCACCCCTTCTCGCTCTACTTGTTCCAAGGAGGCAGGGTCTGCCGATTGTTCGGTCCACTCTCTTTGCACTACGAATGCCACCTCGGCTATTCGGCCAACTGGGGACACTACGACCGATATAGGCAACCCGAAAACATCACCATCGGCTCCAGCGAGAACGTCTACGTGGGAGCCAACATGTACCTCAAGGCAAACCTCTCCAAGCATTGGGACGTGAACCTAGGCTTTGGCGGATGCCACTTCTCCAACGGCGCCAGCAAAATGCCCAACAAGGGCATGAACATCGCCTCCCCTTTCCTCGAAGTGGCCTACAAATTCAACGAGGTGCAACAAGTGCCGGACACTGCAAAGGTGACGCCGAAAAAGACGAACAAGATGGACCACCAAATCATCCTGCTCCTCTCCAAGCGACAGAAATACTACAGTATGGAGGGTTCGGACATCTCCACGCCCAACATCAACCACAACCACCGCGTCTACGGTCTTAGTTACGCGCCTCTCTTCGTCAGCAGTTTCAGATACAAATGGGGGCCAAGCCTCGATTTGATCTACGACGAGAGCTCCAATGCAACCGCCGCTTGGGAAGAGTGCTCAGACGACGGCCGCTACTACGAGCATGTCCATCTGGCCTCGCAAAAGGAACGTTTCGTGGCGGGAATCTCCCTCAAGGGCGAGATGAAGATGCCGTACTGCACCTACTTCGCAAACTTGGGCTACGACATCATCCACTACAACAAAGACGACACGAGGCTCTACGAAATCTTGGGCGCAAAATTTGACCTGACGGACAATATCTTTGGCATATTCGGCATCCGCGCCACCCGTTTCAGCAAGGCTCAGTTCTTCTGCTGGAGTGTGGGGTACAGCTTTAAAAATTAATTAAGAATTATGACGACAGAGTCCCGAAGGGACGGCATATCATAGCCATGGGTTTTAACCCATGGTAAAGGGACGGCACAGCATAGCCATGGGCGTAAACCCATGGTTATAGGACGGCACACCACAATCATGAATGAAACCCATGGTTACGAAACGACAACCAACAACATTCCATGATTAAAATTAAACAGATTCTTAAACCTCAAGATTAACCAAAAAGAGAAAAAAAATCGTATTTTTGCGAGAGGTGTCCTAAAACAACGACACCAACCGAACAATTTATGGCAGAATTAGATTTAAACATAGAAAACGCTTCTATTCCCGAATATGGAGACGACAGCATCAAGCACCTCGAAGGGCTGGAGCACGTCCGTCTTCGTCCGGGTATGTACATCGGAAAACTCGGCGACGGTAGCCATTACGACGACGGAATATATGTCCTCCTCAAAGAGGTCATCGATAACAGTATCGACGAGTTCCGCATGGGCGTCGGCAAGCAGATCGACATCACCTTGGAGGATGGCGCCATCACCGTCAGGGACTACGGACGAGGCATTCCGCTAGGAAAACTGGTAGACTGCGTCTCCATCATGAACACGGGAGGAAAGTACGACACCAAGGCTTTCCACAAGTCTGTCGGACTGAACGGTGTGGGTACGAAAGCCGTCAACGCCCTATCCAGCGAATTCAAGGTGCAAGCCTTCCGTGACGGGAAGACCCGCATCGCCACTTTCGAGAAGGGCATCCAGACCAGCGACTCCGGCATCATCGACGGAGAAGGCGCAAACGGAACCCAAATCCATTTCCGCCCTGACGACGGTCCGAAATTGTTCGAGAACTACAAATACAAAGAGGAGATCATCGAAACGATGCTCCGCAACTACTGCTACCTGAACACGGGGCTCACCATCTTCTTCAACGGGAAAAAGTTCCACTCGCGCAACGGTCTGCTGGACCTGTTGACCGAGCACTTGACCGAGGATGCCCTCTACCCTATCATTCACTTGAAGGGAGAAGACATCGAGATTGCCCTCACACACTGCGTGCAACACGGAGAGGAGTACTACTCCTTTGTCAACGGTCAATTCACCGTCCAAGGTGGTACCCACCAATCGGCCTACCGAGAAGCCATCGGAAAAACTGTCAAGGAGTTCTACAACCGAAACATGGAGCTCTCCGACATCCGTTCGGGTATCGTGGCCGCCATCGCCATCAATGTGGAGGAACCCGTTTTTGAGAGCCAGACCAAGACAAAACTCGGTTCGAGGGACATCGCTCCGGAAGGTGGCATCTCCATCAACAAGTTCGTAAACGACTTCGTGAAGCAGGAGTTGGACAACTATCTGCATAAAAACTCGGAGACTGCGGACATTCTCCTCAAGAAGATACAAGACGCCGAAGAAGAGCGTAAAGCCATAGCCGGTGTCACCAAGGCCGCCCGCGAACGTGCCAAGAAGGTGAACCTGCACAACAAAAAACTCCGCGACTGCCGTATCCACTACAACGACACGAAGGGAACCAATCAAGACGACTCCTCCATCTTCATCACCGAGGGTGACTCCGCAAGTGGTTCCATAACCAAGAGCCGCGACGTGAACACGCAAGCCGTCTTCTCCCTCCGAGGAAAGCCGCTCAACAGCTACGGACTCACCCGTAAAGTGGTTTACGAAAACGAGGAGTTCAACCTGCTGCAGGCTGCCCTCAACATCGAAGAGGACATGGACGGACTACGCTACAACAAAGTCATCATCGCAACGGATGCCGATGTGGACGGTATGCACATCCGCCTGCTGATGCTCACCTTCTTCCTCCAGTTCTTCCCTGAACTGGTCAAGAGAGGACATGTCTATATTCTTCAGACCCCACTTTTCCGTGTGCGAGACAAGAACAAGACCTTCTATTGCTACAATGACGAAGAGCGGGAGTCGGCCATCAAGGAGATTGGCCCTAAAGCCGAGATCACCCGATTCAAAGGTTTGGGAGAGATTTCGCCCGACGAGTTCAAGCACTTCATCGGTAAGGACATCCGCCTCGATCAAGTGTCGCTCCGAAAAGAGGATGTCTACATGGGAATGCTGAATTTCTACATGGGAAAGAACACGGCCGAAAGACAAGACTTCATCATCGACAACCTCGTAATTGAGGAAGACGAGGTGGAGTGAGAGAATTTTGAATTAAGAATTAGGTTAGCAATAACTGCTATACAAAATAAAAGAGAAAGATGAAAAAAAATATTGCAATCGTAGCGGGCGGAGACCAATCTGAGGTTGAAGTCTCTTTGCGCAGCGCCGCTGGCATAGAATCCTTTTTCAACAAGGATAAATACAATTTGTATATCGTCACCATCATCGGCAAAGAGTGGAAGGTTCTTTGCGATGGCACCAAATATGACATTGACAAGAACGACTTCACCTTCCTTTGCAACGGAGAAAAAAGGTCGTTCGACTACGCCTACATTACGATTCATGGCATTCCGGGAGAAGACGGAAAACTGCAAGGTTATTTTGACCTGATCGGCATGCCTTACTCTTGTTGTGGTGTCTTGGCGGCTGCCCTGACCTTCAACAAGTTCTTCTGCAACCACTACTTGAAATCGTTCGGCGTAAACATCGCCGAGTCCATCCTCATCCGCAAGGGGGAGACGGTATCCGCTCCCGAAATCCTTGCCAAGGTGGGTCTTCCTTGCTTCGTCAAGCCCAACATCGGAGGAAGCAGCTTCGGCGTAACGAAGGTCAAGGCCGAGAGCCAATTGTTGCCAGCCATCGAGACCGCCTTCTCCGAGGGTGACCAAGTCATCATCGAGAGTTTCATGAAAGGTACGGAAATCACTTGTGGCGTATACAAGACGAAATCAAAGACCGTCGTATTCCCTATCACAGAGGTGGTTAGCCAAAACGAATTCTTCGACTACGATGCTAAATACAACGGACAAGTGCAAGAGATCACCCCTGCCCGCCTCTCCCAGGCCGTGACAGAGAAGGTACAAGCCTTGACCTCACGCATCTATGACATCATCGGGGCAAAGGGCATCATCCGCATCGACTACATCATCACCGAGGGAGACCAAATCAACCTCTTGGAGATCAACACGACGCCAGGCATGACCGCCACCAGTTTCATCCCACAACAAGTCCGCGCAGCAGGCCTTGACATTGCAGATGTATTGTCAGACATTGTAGAAAATAACATTAACGACTAAATTTCCATCATGGCACTATATCCCAAATTGATTTTAGATGCGCTCTCGCACGTGCGCTATCCAGGGACTGGGAAAGACATCGTCTCCTCAGAAATGGTGGAGGACAACATCCGCATCGACGGAAACAAAGTATCGTTTGCCCTCGTTTTCGACAAGAGCAACGACCCCTTTGCCAAATCCCTTGTGAAAGCCTGCGAGCAAGCCATTCTCACCTACGTAGGACCAGAGGTCGAGATCAAGGGGAACATCGAGGTTCGCTTCAAGAAACCGCTTCCCGTTGAGGAAGAGAAACCGCTCTCCCAAGTCAAGAACATCATTGCCGTATCATCGGGAAAAGGAGGTGTCGGCAAATCCACAGTCTCCTCCAACTTGGCGGTGGCATTGGCACAAGAAGGCTATAAAGTAGGCTTGTTGGATGCGGACATTTTCGGTCCGTCCGTACCTAAGATGTTCGGTTTGGAGGATGCCCGTCCCATCTTGGAGCCTGTTGGCACACGCGAGCTGATTCGTCCCGAAGAGAAATACGGGGTAAAGATGCTCTCGATTGGATTCTTCGTAGATCCGAACAGCGCCGTCCTTTGGCGAGGAGGCATGGCCAGCAACGCCCTGAAGCAACTGATCACGGATGCCAATTGGGGCGACTTGGACTACTTCGTGGTAGACCTTCCTCCAGGCACGAGCGACATTCACCTGACCATGGTGCAGACCGTTGGCATCACGGGAGCGATTGTCGTCAGCACCCCACAAGAGGTAGCTTTGGCCGACGCACGGAAAGGTATCAGCATGTTCACGGGAGAAAAGGTCAACGTTCCCATCCTAGGATTGGTGGAAAATATGGCATGGTTCACGCCTGCCGAACTGCCGGAGAACAAATATTATCTCTTCGGGAAAGAGGGTTGTAAAAAATTGGCACAAGAATTGCAGGTGCCTTTATTAGGGCAAATACCTATCGTTCAAAGCATTTGCGAAGGTGGCGACGGAGGCGTGCCCGTAGCTTGCAATCCCGATTCAGCAACAGGTGCAGCCTTTGCTGAGTTAGCAAGGAATGTGGTCAAGCAAGTAGAGCTACGCAATGCCAACTTGCCACAAACCAAAAAAGTGGAGGTCAAGAAATAAACTTAAGATTGAATTTTTTTATTGTTTAATTTATATAATAGGCTTAGTAATATGAAGAATGTAAAAAATTGGGTGATTTTTGCCTTAATGGCAATCCTCTCATTGGGCATGTCATCATGCTCAACCGACAGTGACAACAAGTTGGAGGCTTACAAGAAGGTAGACGAGAAGACTTTCAAAGAGAATATCGAGGCTTCTAAAAGAAACGGTACTCCTCAAATCATCGACTACCGCTCAGCAGAAGAGTTTGCTGCAGGTCATATCGAGAATGCAGTAAATATTCCTGTGACAGACCGTAATGCAGAGGCTCGAATCAAGTCAGAGCTTTCGCAATTTGATCAAAGCAGAAACATCTACATTTACGGTTCAAAAACGACCAACAACACGTTGGGCTTCTATTTGGCAGGTATCGTTTCTAAAGAGGGATGGGGATTGTCTAAGACCTTCCACCTCATCAATGGTATCGAAGGCTGGCAAGAAGCTGGCTATCCTATCGTAAAATAAAAAGGATCAGACCCTTACAAATATCGATTAAAAAAGTTTGTCGATGAAAATCGGCAAACTTTTTTGTTTTTTTCAAGAAAAATTATTTACTTTAAACAAATCTAACAAACATATACGAATATGGAAACGAAACGAATTTACAAATTATTTGGATGCTGCTTATTAGGTGCTGCCGCATTGCTATCATCCTCTTCATGCTCCAGCAACGAGCCCGACAAAGAGTCTTTGAAGGGATATAATAAGATTCGACAAGACTCCTCTTTCTATAACGCTGTCACACGAATAGCCAACATCCAATTGGTCGACATCCGTTCGGCGGAAGAGTACAAGCAAGGACACATTCCTTACGCAACCAATGTGGAAGCCAACTACGCCAACTCCGAAGACACAAACAGCCCTTTCTGCAAGGAGATTTTGAGAAGATTCTCCATGGATAAAGACATATTCATCTATGGTGGGAAAGCCCAGAAAGCAGAGAACTGGTATGCTCCCGGATTGGTTTCCACCATCGGCTGGGGTCCTAAACGGACTTACCACTATCTAAACGACTACGAGAGTTGGGTGGCAGCCGGCTATTTCATCTGCACAGACACGTCAAGAGTGGCTGGTTGTCCTTGCCAATTGCAATAGGAGACCACCCCATAACGAAACAAAGGTTCTTCGACAATCATCGGAGAACCTTTTTTTGTGTCTACCCCTACGCTGTTCCATAACGCCAAGCCCTAAGAAGCCACTCAAAAAAAAATTGGCGAATGGGTTCTCCATCCGCCAATCCTATCATCAACTTCTATCGGATCATCATTTCTTCAAAACAATCAATTTAGAAACACCCGTTCCTTTTGCCTTAACGAGGTAAGCACCGGCACGGAAGCCCTTATTTTGGAGAGCAGCCTCTACCCCTGCCTCTGTGGAGGTCAAGGTTGTCAAGAGATTGCCTTGCAAAGCATAAATCTCGTATACCGCTTCAGCGTCATTCGAGGAAGCCTCGCTCAAACCGACATGCTCGTTCACCGCCACAAATTCAACTCTATCAATGTTGACATAATCTGCCAATATCTCCAACTTCAAGATATGCTTTCCTTTCGTAAGTTCTCCGGTCTTACCCGTATACTCCACGAAGGTTTGCCAGCTACCGGAGTTCTTCACACTGATAGACTCAGAAATAGCCTTATCATCGATATAAAGTTTGAAGGAAGAGCCATCGCTACCAGAAGCCGCATAGGCTGTCCACGTGTAGCTGTCGTCATATTTCACATCCAAGGTATACTCTACCCATTCACCCTTTTTAGTCCATCCAAGAGAATACTTGCCACTCTCGAACTCCTCAAGGTCTACACCTTCGTCCGTTCTGAATGGATCACCTTCATTCTTTTCGTCACTATCATGGTAAGCCATACCTTCACCACCCTCATCGTAATATTCCATCTCTACCACACCAGGCAATTCGTTGGCGATGCCCTTGTAAGGTGCTTGAGGACCTTTCACTTGGAAACTCGTCTTTGTCGAATTATAGGAGTTTCCTTCATTATCCGTCAAGACAGCGGAGAACTCGTACTTGCCGACCTCCAAATCCTCGACAGTCACTTCAAATGGCTCGTTATTCAAGGTCTCCAACAATTTATCGCCTTGATAGAAGGCTACTGAACGAGCACTTGCTCCCTCAGGCAAAGCCACCTTTGCTGTGAGAGTAACGGTTGCAGGAGCCTCGCCTACACTCGCAGAAAGAGAAAGAGAAACACCCGCAGAAGAAGCCTTACCGCATCCGTTCGTATAGTTTTGGAAGAAGGTCCAAAGGGCTTGTGACGTATTGAAACCGTTGTTGCTTGGCTCGTGGTCACGGCCATTTACAGAATAAAGGATTACCTCCGTCTCACAATCTCCGTCCGTGTATCGCATTTCGGAATAACCATTTCCTGTCTTCTCGATTGGAGTCATATTACAGTTTTGAGCCTGCGCATACTTCTTCATGTTATCCTTAATTCCACTATAAGGCATCGTTCCATCAGCGGTTCCATGCACGTGGCAAATTGGCACAGGACGAGAGCTGGACGTATTGGCATTCATCAAGTTATAACCCGAGATAGGACCAAAAGCCGCAATCTTGTCGGCCGCCTTGTTGATCATGTAATACGTAAACGCACCACCCAAGGAGAAACCAGACAGATAGACGCGCGTCTCGTCAATATTATATTTGCTTTTCATTTCGGAGATAATATCCAACATGAAGTTCACATCAGACATTCCGTCGAGGTCCCAACCTGTTTGGAAACTCATTCCCCATGCGGAACCTGCGATTCCCACAGGATAGACTACCACGAAATTGGCAGTATCGGCAAATTTAGGCCATTGAGTCTGTTCTTTTTGATAGTTATAATCCTGGTTCATTCCGTGGCAAGAGATGATCAAAGGACGATTGTCCGTGATACAATCGGGCACGTAAAGGAAATACTGACGGCTTTTACCCCCAGTCTGGATAGAGGTTAATGAATTGAATTTTGCAGCTGATGCAATCAGGCTGACAAAAGCCATGACAATGAGTAAAAATGTTTTTTTCATGATATAATGTATTGGTTCATTAGTTTTCATTCTGATTCAATTCCTAGGTTCTCCTCTTGAAAGAGCCGACAAAAGAATGACATCATTTATGTTATTCTATGGTTCCTAAAAATCAATCTCACCTGACAAGAAAACGACGTCTCGCACCTCGATGGTTCCTGCTATATAGCCAAGATGCGGGGATTCGCATTTTAATCTTATAACTTGGAAAATGCCACAACTGGAAAGTAGTCTATACTAATGGTTCAATCATCACTACTCATACTTAACAAGGATTACGCACTCTCCTTAGCGCCCCAAATTTAAAACTTTATTTTGAAAATTTAAATATATGGCCAAAAAGATGACATAGGTCAATTCGATTTTTTCATAGGAAGGCTTGTATCGGGCATCCACCTTGGGCATGAACGCTTTTCTAGCGGGTGCCCTTAGCTCCCCCATCCCTTACTTAAAAGGGACGAGGAGGACGGTCTCCGCTCGGTGGCATGGCACCCTCTCTAGGACCGCCAGCACCGCCATAGCCATTAGGACCACCCCTGCCAGACGAACCACTGCCAGCCTTCTTGCCCAACGTATTGATTCGATAGACGAAATGGAACATGATATAGCTACCCAACGTATTGTATTCCGTATCGCTGATTTCCGTATTGCTTACGCTTCTCGTCAGATTGGTCTGCTGTTGCAAGATGTCGTAGACCTTGACGCGCACAGTCGCCGCATTGTTTTTCAAGAAATTCTTAGAGATCTGCGCGTTCCAAATGAACGTAGGGTCTCCGTACCCATCCGTATAGCCCGAATAGAGGTCGTAGTTGGCATCCGTGGAGATGGAGAAATTCCAAGGCAAATAGATGTTGGCATTTCCGCCGAACGAGTAGTTATAGGTCTCACGGTTACTGTTCTTCTGGATCCTATTGTAGGCACTTTGGTAAGCCACCGAAGCATTCGCCGAGAGGTCGAAAGACTCCAACCGATAGTTGAGCATCAACTTATCGCTGAGCGATAGCGATTGGGTGGTACACTCTTGGGAGGTGTAGGTCTTCTGATCCTCCTTATTGCCTGCCACCGAAGCATAGGAGACACGCTCGGAATAATTACCGTTGCAGGAATTGGAGACGTTAATCTTCCTGTAAAGGATAGGGAACGTGGCTGTTACCAACGCGTTCGCATTCCAGTTGCCATCCACATTGACTTTGTAGGTTTCCCGTCCACCCGTCTTCTCGTTGTAGATCATTCGGTTCGTCACCGAATTAAGCGTATTGCTATACCCCAAGTTGGCCATGAAACTGGTCTGTTTCTCCGCATTATAATCATTGAACCTCAAACGGAGATTATTGGTAAACGAAGGCTTCAAGTCGGGATCACCATACTGGATGTTCAACGGATCCTCTTGGCTGATGATGTTCTGGAGATACTCGATATTAGGCGCACTACTCTGTCCCCTATAGTTGAAACTGATGGAGCTCTTTTTAGAGAACTTGTAACGAAAGCGGATGCTTGGAGAGAAATTCACCACGTTTTGGGAGAGTTTCTTGCCTGCGTTCGGTCCGACATTGGTTTCGGAAGTCGTTGTCTGCGGATGGATCGCCGCACCGAAGTTGTAGGTCGCCTTATCATATTTACCCTGCAAACCCACTTCAGCCGTATAGCGTATGTAGTTGTTTTTCACCTCGCTACTCAACGAATCGACATAGTTGGAAGGATCCAGATTGAGGTCGTAGACATAGGCATCGTTGCGAGCCAAACGCTCCTGAACACCGAATTTCGCGAAGAGGGAGTGTCTTTTAGAAACAGGCTCCGTATAGGAGATCTCACCCGTACCCGTGAAGCGCTTGCCCTCTCGATCCGTCTCTCGGTTGGTTGCAAAGAGGCTATCCTCCATGAAGAGGTTGGTCTGCCAATTGGACTGGCTTTCCGACTCATTTCCCGTATACTCAATTCGGATCAACGTGGAGAGGCTCCTACCCTTCTTCTTGAACTTATGGTAATAGCGGAGACTCGTATTAAAGCCCAAGTTGTCACCTTCGTTGATGGTCGAAGATCGCTTTCTGTTGACAAGGTCACGCTCACCGTTTCTCGTCTCCGAGAGACCATCACTGAAAGCGTCTGTCTTGCTATAGGTCAGATTAGGCAAAATCAAGAAGGTGTTGGAACTGTCGGGAGTCCATTTCAAACGGAAATTGGTGGAGAGGTCGTTACGTTTCCGCTCGGAAATCGTAGTATCGTTGCGATAGGAGCTCTCCTTGCCCAAGAAGGTCTCCGTGGAACTCTTCACACGCGAATCGTTGTCTGAATGGCCGAACTGCACATTACCACCGAACTCCGTCTTCTTGTAATTCTTGGCAAACGTACTACCATAAAGTTGAGAAGAGGTGATGCCCGAGCCTGCTGCGCCCAACCTACCGAAATCAGTATCTCCAAATTCATAGAAGCCCGAGTTGTTCGTATTATTGGCTGTGGCCAAAACGGAGAAGTTGGAATCATCCGAGAAACGGTTCATGATGCCACCGGCCTCATACCGCTCCTTCGTACCCAAACCGCCCAAGACATTTCCGAACCAACCGTTTTTCATACCCTTCTTGACAGAGAGGTCCAAGACCGCCTCATCGTCGTCATCGTCAACGCCTGTCATCGTAGCATTATCGCTCTTCTTGTTGTAGGTCTTCACCTTATCCACCATATTGGCTGGCAGGTTCTTCAAAGAGACCTTCGGGTCATTGGAGAAGAACTCCTTTCCATCCACCAAAATCTTCTTTATCTCCTTACCGTTGACTGTCAACTTACCCTCGGGAGAGATCTCCGCACCCGGCAACTTCTTGACCAAATCCTCCAACATGGCACCATCCGCCACACGGAAAGCCGAAGAATTAAACTCGATGGTATCCTCCTTCATCACGACAGGAGTCACCTTTCCCGTCACCGTGACCGCACTCAACACCTCCGAATCGGGCTTCAAGCGCAAGACGCCCAAATCGACATTGGGCTTCTCCTCCGTCACCTTCACTTTCCGGTCCAACGTCACATAGCCCACAAAGGAGACCCTGACAATAAAATTTCCCGCCTTGACATTCTTGAGTTCAAACGAACCGTCCAAATTGCTGGTGCTTCCGGTAGCCAACGAACTATCCGGCAATTGCAACAATTGAATCGTAGTATACTCCAACGGTTCTTTCGTCTCAGAATCCATGACTTTTCCTGTTATCGTAACGCTACTCTGTCCTTGTGCGACACACAAAAACATGTGAAGAAGGACCCATATGGTAGTTAAAACTCGCCGCATTTCCATTCGTTTTTTCCAAATATGATTTCGAGCCCTAAAAATCTTCCGATTCCGACCATGTTGAGGCAAGGTAGGCAAGATAAAATCGTAGGACTCGTTGCCAAAGATACGCTATTTTGGTGAAAACGGGAACTTTTTGGAAGGCAAGATGGCAGAAAAATCACCTTAGGGACATAAAAAAATTACAAAAAATGAAAATTTGGATAGGCTTGACTTTCAATTCATCACCTTCGTTCCAAAAACGGAAGCCTCCGTATCACCCCACACCCTCACAAGGGAAAACAATCAAACAAGCAGATGGAGATTATGTTTTTTCTTGCGAAAAACAATCTTCCCGATTTTTCCAAGCCTCATTTTTTATTGCTACATTTGTGAATCCAGTAACAATTTGAAAAGACTAAGATATTATGTTAGACAGCAACGAGAACCTTTATGTGGCACATTCTGACAAGCCACTACATATATGCGCAAAGATGGCCAACCGCCATGGAGTGATATCCGGAGCAACGGGAACAGGTAAGACCGTCTCCCTTCAAGTTTTGGCTGAATCATTCAGCGAATTAGGAGTGCCCGTCTTCATGGCAGATATGAAAGGGGATTTGTCTGGCATCTACAAGGCAGGTTCCTTGTCTAAGTTCATCGAGAAACGCCAAAGCGAGTTTGGAGTCCACTTCGATTTCCAACCCTATCCAGCACGCTTCTTCGATGTCTATGGCGAACAGGGACATCCCTTGCGGGCGACCATCTCAGACATGGGTCCTTTGTTGCTTTCCCGTCTGTTGGAATTGAACGAGACACAGACGGGCGTTTTGACGGCAGTCTTCCGCATCGCCGACGACAACGGGCTTCTTCTCATCGACATAAAAGACCTCCGCTCCATGCTTCACTTCGTGGGTGAGCACGCCAGCGATTACACGGTGAAATACGGAAACATCTCTTCGGCAAGTATCGGTGCCATCCAACGTGGATTGCTTCGAATCGAAGAGGAGGGCGGCAACCAATTCTTCGGGGAACCCGCTTTCAACGTCAACGATTTTCTCCAGAAGGAGAAAGGGAAAGGAGTCATCAACATCTTGGCTGCCGACAAGCTATTCAATGCGCCTAAATTGTACGGTGCGTTCTTGTTGTGGCTGTTGTCCTCCCTCTACTCCCAATTGCCAGAGGTGGGAGACCAAGACAAACCGAAATTCATCTTCTTCTTCGACGAGGCCCATCTGTTGTTCAAGGATGCTTCGAAAGCCCTTTTGGAGAAGATTGAGCAGATTGTCCGCCTGATCCGTTCAAAAGGTGTGGGCGTCTACTTCATCACCCAAAACCCGATGGATATTCCTGAGACCATCTTGGGTCAACTAGGAAACCGTATCCAACACGCCTTGCGTGCCTACACACCGAAGGACAAGCAAGCCATCCACGCCATTGCACAGACCTTCCGCACCAACAGCAAGTTCGACACAGAGCAAGCCATCCTCGAACTGGAAACAGGCGAGGCTTTGGTTTCTTTCCTTGACGAGAAGGGTGCACCTTCTGTTGTGGAACGTGCGAAGATGCTCTGTCCGCAAGGCCAAATCGGCCCTCTAACGGAAGAGGAGCGTTCCCGCGCCATCCAATCCTCCCCTATCTACGGAACATACGAAAAATCATTCGACCGCGAGTCTGCTTTCGAAATCCTACAAGAGCAGACAGAAAGAGAGCAGAAGAGGAAAGAGGAAGAGAAACAGGCAGTCCTAAAGGAGAAAGAGCGTGTGGCAAGAGAGAAGGAAGAGGAGAAGGCTCGGAAAGAAGCCGCAAAAAAGAGTGGCACGACTCGCACCACCCGCAAATCTACGGCTCAGTCTACGACCGACAAGTTCTTGGGTACGCTCGCCACTACAATCGGACGCAATTTGGGCAACAAACTGATCCGTTCCATATTTGACACATTGCTGAAATAAGCAGATAACAGAACGCAGCCCAAAACTGAACAAGGGCTACCAATTATGACGTCTCTTCAAGACGGAAAGGAGGACAAAACAAGGAATCCTGCCGTCTCGAAGAGACGACTTTTTTACAGCCTTGTCTTATATGGCAAAGAGACGAGCCGCCCATCCACAAAAAAAAGCGCAAGGATTATCTCCCTGCGCCTTACCATACATCTTATGTTTCAAATTACCTAAGAGCCGTAATCTCGCCGGTCAGACGAACTTCCTTCGTCACTTCCCTTTCGACATAGGCCTTATTGTACGTTACCTCGCCTTCCTCATCAACATCCTCCTCAGTGACCTCTTGCAATTCCACAGATGTCACGATTCCTTTCAAATCAACCGTAAGGAGAACTTGGTCGTGGTTGGCAGTCAAATTCTTGAGGTCGATATGACCTTCAGAGAGCGTATATGTGGTTGGATAAAAGGCCACATTCGTCTCCACACCTGGACGGCACTTGATGATTCGGATAGCGCCCTCGCAATTGGAGCCTACCGTATAAGTTCCATTATTGCCGTCGTCCAACAGGACATCCAATTCCAATTTGGTTCCGATGAGATTCTTGTCTGTAGAATCACCGAACGTAACTTGGCACTCCAACTTCTGCTTTGTGCTAATTGTGTCCAAATTGTAGATGGTGGCAACTGACATGATGAAACTCCTCTTTGAGATAGAGTCACCTTCCACCCATGTATAACTTGCCCTTTCCATTTCAACCTCTTTGCTACAAGAGAAGAGAGAGAGCACAACAATCGCTAAAAATAAAATCTTTTTCATACTGCGCGTTTTGTATTTTTTGTTGAAAGCCTCAAACTATGCAAAAATAGAAAAAACGAGTAACTTGTAACAAAAAATTAGTAAAAATGTAATAATCAATCGTCACTTTGAGCAAATTCGACGCATTGGGATTCCCTCTTTGGCGAGATAATCCTTCAAATCGGGGATGGCAATCTCATGGAAATGGAAGATACTTGCCGCCAAAGCCGCATCCGCCTTTCCTTGCGTGAAGACATCCTTGAAGTGGCTCATCTCACCGGCTCCGCCCGAGGCGATGACCGGAATTGAGAGCGTATCGGAAAGTACCGCCAAGGCCTCGTTGGCGAAGCCCTGCTTCACGCCGTCGTGGTTCATGCTGGTGAACAAGATCTCTCCGGCACCCCTCTCCTGCGCCTCTTTCGCCCATTCGAAGAGTTTCTTGTCGGTCTCAATTCGTCCACCATTCAGATAGCACTTCCATTCGTTGTTGCTAAACTTCGCATCGATGGCAACCGTCGCCACTTGGCTTCCGAAATTTTTTGCCACCTCCGTAATCAGATTCGGATTTTTGATGGCAGCCGAATTGATGGAGACCTTATCCGCCCCTGCGCAAAGCAACGTATCCACGTCCTTCAGTTCATGGATGCCGCCGCCCACCGTAAAGGGGATGCTGATATTCCGTGCGATTCGCTTGACCAGATCCACGAAAGTCTTCCGACCCTCATGGGAAGCCGTTATGTCGAGGAAAACCAACTCGTCCGCCCCGAGGCGACTATACTCCGCTCCGAGTTCAACGGGGTCGCCCACATTGCGTATGTTTACGAAATTTATTCCTTTTACCGTTTGCCCGTCCTTGATGTCGAGGCAAGGAATGATTCTTTTTGCTAACACGTCAAAACTATTTTGGGGTTATTATAACGAAAGGAAATTCTTAAGGATGACCTCACCCATCGCCCCACTCTTCTCCGGATGGAACTGGACAGCATAGAAATTGTCCTTGTGGAGGGAGGCGCTGAACGGATGGATATAATCGGTCGTGGCAATAGTGTCCTTTCCTACCGTCGCATAATAGCTATGCACATAGTAGAAGTAAGGATCCGCCTGCAAGCCCTTGAAGAGAGGATTTGCCTGACACTGCACGGTGTTCCAACCCATGTGGGGAACCTTATCCGTATGAGCCTGAGGCACGAATTTCTTCACCTCCTCGTCAAAGATGCCCAGACACTCCACTTTTCCGCCCTCTTCGGACGACTTGCACATAAGTTGCATACCGATACAAATGCCCAACACAGGCTGTTTCAAATCCCGTATGACACGATCGAGACCATGCTCCTTCAGGTAAAGCATCGTAGTCTCCGCCTCGCCGACACCTGGAAAGATGACCTTGTCGGCCGCCTGAATCTTGGCAATATCACCCGTTATCTCAGCCTCAACGCCGATTCGTCGCAAGGCATAATCGACAGAGAAGATATTTCCCGCATTGTATTTGATTATTACTATATTCATCGCTCAAATGTTTTGACAAAGGTAATGTTTTATGCCTAATAATGAAACAAGCGGGACGATTATGTGGGAAGCAAAAACAACTCAGGCGACTCCACGGCTATATTTGCATTGACAAATTGAGGAAAATCGGAGATGGTCTCAAGGCACAACTCGCCCAAATCCGACTGCCACAATTCATGGCCGTCAAAAACAGAAACAAATATTTGCAAATAAATAGCATCCAGAAAACCATTATTCGTATCTTTGTAAAAAGGCAAGATCATGCGAAAGCATGAAAACATTTGCCATCCTTGGATACTCCTACTTATAACAGCAAGGATATATTGTTAACGATAGAGTGAATTATAGGACATGGATATGAGGAAGATTTTTCACACGCTACACCTTATCCTTTTCTTGTGTGGCACAAGCATCCACGCCCAATCCCTTGAGCAGGAAGCCGAGTATGCGGACAAGATATGCAAAAAATCAAGTCGATACAGCCTCATTATCAGAAACTTATTGTAAAACAACTCAAAAAGAATGGAGATTCGACGAATGTGGATGCCGACGAAAAAGTATCATTATATAAATTTGCAACAGAGGTAAAGCCTGATGTCATATTTGAGGTATGTCGAGATTTCACATACTTCTTTATAAAAGGGCAGAGGATTTATGCCACACTATATGACTCCGACCGTCAGACGTATTCAATGATTACACTAAAAGAGTATATTGATACAGTATTAAAAGGAATCTCGGCACCAGAAGAACCTTTTTGGGGTGATAACTCGATTGAATTTTTATCTCGCAAGCATATATTTGGCGTAAAATATCCCGTATGGGAATCGAAAAAAGAACTAATATACACATGGCAATGAATAGAATTATCAGCACCGTAGCCTTTATCCTTTTCTTCTGTTGCACAAACCTCCAAGCAGTAACCCTTGCGGCGGAAAATGAGTTCGCAGACAAAATAGGCAAGAATATCAAGACTGTACAACAGCAGTACCAGAAACTAATCGTGAGACAATTTAAGCAGCAAACGGACTCGACAAATGTTAGCGGCATCTCCTTCCTGAACATATACACACTCTATGTGAAAAAAGAGGTTGAACATCAGGCTTGGAAACGCACGTCTATTGGGTATTGGTCACATATATACTCCATCGCTTCCATCCCGTCAGTCCCCCTAAATAAGGATGATTTGCTGACATATATTGACCCTCATAAGATTGATTGTTCCCAAAGCTTTTTATACAGGGATTCTTCCTATATCGGTGTGATGACTCCCTATGTAAACAATATCGAGAAGTGGAGACTCCGAAATCCTAATTTTTATGGTATTGATTCGGAAGAGATGAATGCATTATATGAAATCTATACGAAAGAAAAGCCTGATGCCCTATTTGAAATCTGTCAGGACTTTGGCTATTTTTTCATTAAAAACAGACGGATATATGCCATCACCTACGATTCCTCAAAAAAAAGGTACGACAAGCTTCCTTTAAATGACTATATTGATCAAAAATTGACTTTGAAGCCTTTGGCAAAGAATAGTCTTGAGTTGTTAGGCCGAGACTATCCGTTTGGCGTGAAATATGCAATTTGGGAGGACACGAAGGAGAAAACGAAATATGAATCAGTAATTGAGTATCTGGAGAAGAAACAAAGCAAAAACAACATACAAAGTAAGGAGATGGGTGAAAAGAGTGTTGGCGGAGACCCCGTGCGCCTTTTAGGTGGACAACTCTATCACATCAATGTTTTTGATCCTGCCTTTTTTATTGGACTCGCTGATAGCAGGATGGAGTATATCGGATGCATTTCAGACGGGGGCGTTGGTGCGCCAATTCCTCATTGGGTGAACATAGTAGAAGCAGGCATATCAGAAAAGACCAATTGTTTTGGAAAATCCGAAAGATTGATTGGGCATGTCAAAATTTGGGATTCGATAGATGGCAAGTTCAAAGAGATAAACGCCTCTTCATTCAAATTCATTGGAGTCGTAATATACAATAAGCCAGTCGATTCCGCAAACGAATAGGATGAAAGTCTTTCCCGAGCAGCAACCGATTAGCAATGAATCCAACACACCCGAACAAGCCAATGACCGAGTTTAAGAACAGACTTTTTCAATTTGTAAGTTTAGTCATTTATGTGCAAGTGCTGAATATTCCCTTCTTATTGAACTGATTGGAAAGAACTTTCTATTATACAAAAGTCAATTCAAGTTTTGCAAGTCTCTTTTCTTTGCCAAAATACAACTTATAGCCCGAAAGGCCTATCCGTCCATAGCCCAGGGCAACGCCCTGAGGCTAAAAGAAGATTTATTCCAATGGGTACAAAAGATACCCGAATCAATACGTGGTTTATTGCAAACTTTTGCCCCTTTGGGGCGCTTGACCAATTCCCCGTGCTACTCAGGGCGTTGCCCTGAGCTATGTAGAGGTTGGGCTTTCAGTCCATGTAGGGAGAAGAGAGGACGTCTCTGAATAAATATTCTAACTTGCGAAACTTGAAAAGCCAAATGAGACATCCGTGTGGCAAGAACAATTCAATATTTTTTATGTAACATGCTGCAGAATTAAGAATTTATTTTCATACATTTGCAGCGTTTAAAACTTTAAAAGAAAAATTATGATAAAAAGATTAATTATCGCCATGATGGCGATTTGTGCTGCTCTTACATTTTCTTGCTGCAGCAGTGATGACGATGACGACGACGATTCTCTTACCACTTGGTCTGAGCTAGTTTCTGAAGATGGGAATGATTGGTTGAACACCTTCCCTGAAGTTCCAGGAAAATTCGTTGCAGTCTCAATGACCTCAAACGGTTTGACTCAAGTCACAGCCACATTCGCAGACAAAGACCAAACTTTCGCTGACGAATACGCTTCAAAGGTGGCAAGCACGTCTGGCTTCTCTAAAATCATGAACAACTGGTACGAGAAAGGAAAACTTTCCGTAAACGTTAACTATATGGAAGCACAAGGGCAAAAGGTTTGCACGTTCCAATTCGTAAAAAACGAAGTTAGTTTTTAAAACAAACTAAGCTTCAACAGAGCAAAAAAGAGGGTGTATCAAAAGGATATGCCCTCTTTCGTATTACTACACTGTCTATTTTAGGCAGAATGATTTTTTACATCTTTTCTGTCAACCAACAACTATTATTGACTAATTCAAGTGAAAACGTATGATAGTACCGAAACCCGATCATAAAAAATGGATAAGAGATCATTTTCCAGAAGAACTCAAAAAAGAAGACTTTGACTTTCTTTTATGGGGAGTGTATTATCTGGAAGATGGACTTACTGTAATGCAAGTTGGAGATAGAGGCCCAGATAAGGTCCTTTATAAAGCAAAAGATGAAGAGGATTTGAAATGGTGGTTGCTGGATTTTTTCTGTTCTAGACATGCGGACAGCAATGTGCTTAAGCATGAAAAAAACGTAACTTGGCACTGGAACTATGGCGATGTGAAAAACAATCATTGGCGCTATATTGAGCATCGACACTACGATTACAACACGCTTGAAGACCAAAGATTGATACGGTACGACCTATACCTCAAAAATCTAAAAAAGGCTTCATTTCCTGAAGACTATTTTAGGAAGAAGGTCGAAGAATGCATCGACATCATGAACTACTGGTTTCATGTTCCCCACTGGGGTTATGACTATGAGAATCTTCGTTTCATAGAAATCAGCGATTCTATACCAACCGATTACGAAAAATTTGAATATAAAAATCCAAAATATATCACAAAAGTCGTGGATTGATAAAACAAAGGCTCTCCGCCACACACCGACAGCATCTATCGGTGCAATCGGTTACTAATAGGACAAGCTTCCAGCCTATGGAGCAGACAAATATCCGCCAATGATGTAGATTCGATTCTAAGAGACATAAATGAAAGATTCGTATCACCGTCCAAAGAGTGTATTTTAAGGCATAAAGTCCAGCGAAAATGCCAGCTATAAATGTACCAAACAAATCAAATAGGATACATCAAATTAATTTTCAGATACTTACAATAAAAATATAGATCAAGTACCGATATTTCAAGTAAAAACAAGACAAAAAGTACCGATATTTCAAGTTAATGCCCAACAAAAAAGGAACGACCCGAAAAATCGAATCGTTCCCTTTCCTATATCTAATCAGCAAGTTATTCCTTACAAATCACGCAACCTGAACATTTTGCCAATTCACCCCTGAAACGTTTTTCCACCAAGAGTCGAATCTTATTACGCAAGGCCTCCAAACTGATCTTTTCAATCACATCGTCCATAAAGGCAAGCATAAGCAACATCTTCGCCTCCTTCTCGGAGATTCCCCTCGCACGCATATAGAAGAGAGCCGTCTCGTCCATCTGTCCTGTAGTGGCTCCATGGCTACACTTCACGTCGTCGGCATAGATTTCCAACTGAGGCTTGCTATAGACATGAGCCTCTTTCGTCATGCAGATATTTTTGCAGCTTTGGTAAGCCTCCGTCTTCTGAGCGCCCTCCTTCACAAGAACCCGTCCCGCAAAGACGCCCACCGAAGAGTCGTCCACCACATATTTGTAGAGCTCACGGCTGTGGCAGTTCGGCACATTATGGTTGATATACGTAGTATTGTCGATATGCTCCTCCCTATCGCCTATGGCCATGCCACACAAAAGCGTCTCCGCATGTTCGCCATCCAAATCCACACGAATGCTATTCCGGGTAAATCCGTTATGAAGCGTCGAGTCGTTGATCACCACATGGGAACCGGCCTCCTGCTTTACGAAGAGCGCCCCGAAATTGTTCATCATATAGTTGGTCTGCTCCAACTTATACTGCTCGTATGAAGCGTTCTTTCCGACAAAGACCTCCGTCACACGGTTACAAAGGAAATTCAACTTGTCCATCGTGTGGGCGCAGACCAAGAACTTGGCCGAAGCACCCTCTTCCAAAACAATCAAATTTCGGCTGTTGGCCATCATGTCCGCATTGGCATGCATCACATTGATCAGTTGGACCGGCTTTTCGATCACGACATTCTTAGGCACATACAAGAAAAAGCCATCCTGCGCAAAGGCCGTATTGAACATCGTCAAACCGTCCGCCTCCGAGCCGACAGCCTTGCCATAGTAACGAGCGACCAACTCAGGGTATTTCTCCGCATGTTCCTTCAAACTGCCCCATAGCACACCCTTCTCCATCAGTTCCTCCATATCCCGACTAAGAGGGAGAGAGGCATCCGACAAGAAAGAGTCGTTGACCACGAAAAAGAGATGGGAGTTGATTCCCGGCACATTGCATTTGACCAACTCGCTAGGAGTCAACCGACAAGGCACCCTGCGCAAGTTCATGCCATAATCCGTCGCGAAACGGCTACGCACATCCGTATAGCGATAAGCCTCCAGCTTCTGTGTGGGGAAACCCAACGCCACGAATTGGTCGAACGCCGCATCCCGTCCTTGGTTCATCACCTCGGCCGAATTGGATTTCAGCTCCTCGTGGAACTCCTTGTAAATATCTATATAAGATTGTTCTATTTCCATTTTCGATTCAGCGAATATATTTTCCACAAACGGGGCATCACTCGCCCAACTCCTTCTTAATCCAATCGTAGCCCTTCTCCTCCAACTCCAAGGCCAACTCACGTCCGGCCGACTTCACGATTCTACCCTTGTAAAGCACATGGACGAAATCAGGGACAATATAATCCAAGAGTCGTTGATAGTGGGTGATGACGATGCTGGCGTTGTCATTGCTCTTCAACTTGTTCACGCCGCTTGCGACGATACGCAAGGCATCAATGTCAAGACCGCTGTCCGTCTCATCCAAGATGGAAAGACGTGGCTCCAACATGGCCATCTGGAAAATCTCGTTACGCTTCTTCTCACCTCCGGAGAATCCTTCGTTCACCGAACGGTTAGCCAACTTGTTGTCCAACTCGACCAACTCCTTCTTCTCCCTCATCAACTTCAAGAAATCAGAAGCGGACATTGGGTCCAAGCCCTTATACTTACGGTGTTCGTTGACCGCCGTACGCATGAAATTCACCATGCTGACGCCCGGAATCTCCACAGGATATTGGAAACTCAAGAAGACGCCCTCCCTGGAACGATCCTCTGGAGAGAGTTCCAACAAGTTCTTTCCGTAGAAAGTAACTTCTCCTTCAGTCACCACATAGGCCGGATTTCCGGCAAGGACAGAAGACAACGTACTCTTTCCCGATCCATTGGGACCCATGATGGCATGCACCTCACCCGGTTTCACCGTCAAGTTGATACCCTTCAATATCTCTTTGCCATTAATATTGGCATGTAAATTCTTTATCTCTAACATGATTCAATTTTTTTCGGTTAACAATCAGCCCACGCTACCTTCCAACGAGACGGAAAGGAGTTTCTGAGCCTCAACAGCGAACTCCATCGGAAGTTTGTTCAAGACCTCCTTGGCATAGCCGTTCACAATCAAGCCGACAGCATCCTCGTTGCTGATACCCCGTTGGTTACAATAAAATATTTGGTCTTCATTGATTTTGGAAGTCGTCGCCTCGTGTTCGACAACAGCCGTATCGTTCTTTATATCCATATAAGGGAAGGTATGTGCACCACACTTATCGCCCAAGAGCAAGCTGTCGCACTGGGAGAAGTTACGGGCTCCATCCGCATTTTTAGTCACCTTCACCAAGCCCCTATAACTGTTCTGGCTACGTCCTGCCGAAATACCTTTGGAGACAATGTGGCTACGGGTGTTCTTTCCGATGTGAATCATCTTCGTTCCCGTATCGGCCTGCTGGTAATTGTTGGTGACAGCCACCGAATAGAATTCGCCCACCGAATTGTCACCCAGCAACACACAACTCGGATATTTCCAAGTGATGGCAGAACCCGTCTCGACCTGCGTCCAGGAGACTTTGGAACTGTCGCCCTTACACAACGCACGCTTGGTCACGAAATTATAGATACCACCCTTACCGTCCTTGTCGCCCGGATACCAGTTTTGGACCGTCGAATATTTGATCTCCGCACGGTCATGCGCCACCAACTCCACGATAGCCGCATGCAACTGGCTCTCGTCACGGACAGGAGCCGTACAGCCCTCCAGATAGGAGACATAGCTGTCATCGTCGGCCACGATCAACGTACGCTCGAATTGGCCCGTATTCTTCGCATTGATACGGAAGTAGGTGGAGAGTTCCATCGGGCAACGGACGCCCTTAGGAATATAGACGAACGAACCGTCGCTAAAGACTGCGGAGTTCAATGCCGCAAAAAAGTTGTCGTCATACGGAACCGCCGTACCCAGATATTTCTTCACCAAATCAGGATAATCCTTCACCGCCTCACTGAACGAACAGAAGACAATGCCCAATTCGGCCAAATTCTCCTTGTATGTTGTCTTGACAGAAATACTATCCATCACCGCATCGACGGCCATGCCTGAAAGTTGCTTCTGCTCCTCCAAAGGAATACCCAACTTATCAAACGTCTTCAGCAATTCAGGGTCCACCTCGTCCAAACTCTTGGGCGACGGCTTACTCTTTGGCGCCGCAAAATAATAAATATCCTGATAATCGATTTCGGGGATATTCAAATGCGCCCAATCCGGCATCTTCAACGTACACCAATGGCGATAGGCCTTCAGACGATACTCCAAAAGCCACTCGGGCTCTCCCTTCTTCTGAGAGATCAACCTCACAATATCCTCGTTGAGTCCCTTCGGAATGATATCAGTCTCGATATCGGTCACGAAACCATACTTATAGTCACCCTGAGTAACTTTATCTACTATATTTTCACTCATAAAAACGGACTTTACAGGGGGTTAACGACAACCCCCGCAAAATTGCCACAAAGGTACAAAAAAAAGATAGTTTTAGACAGATTTGTGAAAATCATCAGCAGAAAATACAGCCTAAATCATTCATATTTAACATAACCTACTAATTTAATAGGTTTTACAAAAGGAGAAAGGCGGATTGGAGGCAAAAAAAATTGGGGAGAGGGATTCAAAAAACGTAGAGACGATGTGCACAAACACAAAAAAGAGACGATGTGCACACAAAAAAGAGACGATGTACACACAAAAAAGAGACGATGTACACATCGTCTCTACAGAATTATTTATACAAAATATTACCCTTATTCCTTCAAATTTCTCTTCCAATAGAAGAAAGCCACCAAAGAGACCAATACAGACAATCCACCGATGGAATATGAAATTTCCGAAGACAGGTGGAAGCACTCTGGCGCAATCATCAGGTAGGTCACGCAGACCATCGTCATGAACAATGCAGGAACAAGAGAAATAATATAGGCCTTCTTTTGCAACGTCAGATAGACCGTGATGGCCCACAAAGTAAAGACGGACAACGACTGGTTCATCCAAGAGAAGTACCTCCAAATCAGATTGAAGCCCTCCTTATCACTCAGGCTATAAATCAACGCACCCAAAGTCAAGACGAAAATCGGAATACAGATCTTCAAACGGCTTGCCACCGTCTTTTGCTCCATCTTCAAGGAGTCTGCCACAATCAAACGACAGGAACGAAGAGCCGTATCTCCAGAGGTGATTGGAGCGAAGACCACGCCCAACAAAGCCAAGCCAGCACCCACCGTACCCAGCCAATCACTTGTGATTGTGTTCACGATCACGGTCGCATTGGACTCTCCATAACCATTCTCATGGAAGAAATAGGTGGCCGCTACCGCCCAAATCAACGCCACGATACCCTCTACAATCATCGCTCCATAAAAGACGGGACGACCATACGACTCCTTCTCCATGCAACGAGCCATCATCGGCGACTGGGTGGCATGGAAGCCCGAAATGGCACCACAAGCGATACTGATGAACATGATTGGGAAAATCGGCAAATCGGCAGCCTGCGGGTGCGTATTAGCCAAGCCATCGGTCAACTCAGGCAAGGCTGGTGCCTTCACATAGAGCATCACCAAGATACCGACAGCCATAAATATCAGCGCAATGGCAAATATCGGATAGACCTTGCCTATCACCTCGTCAATAGGCAAAAGGGTGGCCAAAATATAATAGGCGAAGATGATGAAAATCCAAACCATGCTTGGAATTGAGGTCAGATGCTGGAGCAGTCCGGCAGGACCCGACACGAAAACCGCCGCCACAAGCATCATCAGCACCATCGTGAAGAAGACCATGACCTTCTTCGTGCGTTCGCCCAAATAGCGGCCAATGATTCCAGGAAGGCTCTCTCCATCGTGACGCATTGACATCATACCCGCCACATAGTCGTGCATGGCACCCGCGAAGATACATCCGAAGACAATCCACAGATAGGAGGCCGTACCGAACTTGGCGCCCAAGATGGCACCGAAGATAGGCCCTAAGCCTGCAATGTTCAAGAACTGGATCATGAAAATCCGCCACGGCTTCAACGGAATGAAATCCACGTTGTCACACTTCGCAACAGCCGGAGTAACACGTCCATCCGGACCGAAAACTCGCTCAACGACCTTTCCATAAAGGAAATAGCCCAAAATCAAAGCCACGAGGGCCACCGAAAATGTTATCATCTCTTTTATTCTTTAATTAGGGAAGCTCCTCCATTCATCCGAACCAAAGAACTCCCTTTGTTTTATGCTTTTTAGATTCCGATTTTGCTCATTTCCGATTCTGAACAAAAACCCACAAAGTTAAGAAGTTTAGCAACGTGTAAAAAATAATTCGGGACAAAACTGACTTCTGTCGAAGGGCACACGACAATTTCATTTAGTGAATAATGGCGAACATATAAAAATCAAAGCATAAAGTGCATATTTACTTGAGTTTAACCACTTTCCTTTATCGTCACATGTCCATCATAAAATATAAATACAGATCAAACGTTTTCCTATTAGAACACTCAATAGATATGAAGAAACTAATTTCCACTTTAATCCTAGAAGTGTCACCCTTTTATCCAAAAAGAGAGAAGATGTGCCGCAAAAAACAGAGCGTATGGAACAGAGAGAAAAAACAACTGAATTAAATTATTTCGAGAATCCTCGATATGCAAATAAACCGAGTGAGTTTGTTGCTGAAGATGGTAATTATATATGTCATTTCCCAGGTTCCGTGTATGAATATACACCTCCTGAGCAATTTCGTATGATTCAAAGACTATATGACGAAGATGGCACATTGAGAAGTAAAACAACTTATATTTTACGATCTCCAATAAACAATGTAGAGTGTGATAGAGATGGATTTATAACAAAAAAGGTTAATTTTGAATTAGATGTTAGATGTGACACGATTGATGGAATGGACTATCTCTCTTTTTTTGAAAAGGAAGGATGGTATGACCGTTCGACGGGACAAACAGCTTTTCGCCGCGAACCTTATCCTCTGAATACAGGAGAATTTACGAAAAAAGTTTTTCGTTGTTTTGAGTTTAGCTATGATGATACAACGATGTATGTTCAAATTTATCATATAAAAAATATTCCACAACAGTTTTTAAACAAATATGGAACGAAAAGAGAGGATGGTACTACGTATTTGAAGGATAAAAATGGAGATTTACCAAAAGGAACTTTGATCGTGGTCTATATTATTGACATTCCAACAGGCACATATAAAGTAGATTGGGAATATATTTTATATATAGAATGACAGGAGCTCTGAAACATTCCATCAAGCTACTATCAGACGCTCTTTATACTGAATTTCAATGGATATCAAACAGAAATGAAGAAACAAATTTTTACTATATTACTATTATTGTTCACCAGCAGTCTCCTTCTTTTCTCCAAAAAGAAAGAAGATGGAACGCAAAAACCAGAACGTATGGAACTAAGAGAAAAAACAACTGAGTTAAATTATTTCAAGAATCCTCGATATCAGGGGGAAAAGGATCCATTCATGACAGAGGATGGATGTTATGTTTGGAATACAGAACTTCTTGTGGATGAATATTTTATAATTAACGATTCTTTTGTTCACCTGCAAAAATTGTATTATCGAAATGGACAGTTGAAAGAAAAAAGCGTTTATTCTTTGTTTTCTAAAGTAAGTACAGAAATATATGATGAAGAAGGTTATCTAATCAATAGAACCCTATTCGAATCGCCCGTAAAAGATAAATTGATCGATGGAATGGATTATGAAACTTTCTTTGAAAAAGAGGGTTGGTATAATCGCACCACAGGAGAATCGGTCTTTAGGCATTCCCCATTAAAAAAAGGAGAATTAAGCGATGAGTTATTTCGTCATGTAATATGTGGGACAGCAAAGGATGATCCTACAAAAATGTATGTTGTATTTTCAGGAATAGTAACAGATGTACCTGAAAAGGTTTTGGATAAATATGGCACAACTGGGGAAAACGGTATTAAGTATTTGGGAGAGCTGCAAGATGGAAACCCTGAAGTCTCCTACGTCATTGATATTCCAACAGGCAAGTATGAGGTGAGTTGTGTATATATTATAGAAGAAGATTAGTCCATGTTATTCAGTTGAAAATGAGAAAAATCATATACAT
>JAFZKQ010000022.1 GCA_017553575.1 Paludibacteraceae bacterium | reverse complement strand
TGTTAAAAATATGACAATTTTTATTTTGCTTATTGGGCTCGTTCTTCTGTTTAGATTGCAAGATTGATTTATTTGTGTCTTTTTGTTTTGTTATTTTGTTTGAAAATGTCAATATGGCTCTATTTTTCTCTTGTCGTTTGACAAAATGATTTTATTTTCTTCTCTTGCTCTTCTTTTTCTGGACGCTCCATCCGAATTTTCCGATTTGTTCACCTAGTTTGAAATAGCCTCCGTGGCTGTAGGTGATGAGTCGGGCGGCCTTCAGGTCGAAAGAGCCTGTCTCCTTGTTTAGGAATCGGTCGTCTGCCAAAATGTTGACAACATCGGCGATGAACATGTGGTGGGACCCTAATTCGATGATCTCTTTCACTTTGCACTCAATGGAGAGGGGAGCCTCCTCGATGAGGATGCTGTCGATCACTTCGGTCTTCATGGGGGTCAACTTCATCTCCTTGAATTTGTTGTAGTCCCTTCCTGACCGGACACCGCACCAATCGGTGGCCCGCGCTAATTCTTCGTTGGTGAGGTTGATGACGAATGTTCCGTTCCGCTTGATGATGTCGTAGGAGTATCGCTCGGGGCGGATGGAGACATAGCACATGGGCGGGTTGGTGCAGATGGTCCCGACCCAGCTGGCAGTGAAGATGTTGTATTCCGACTCCTCTTTCCCGCAACTGATTAGGGCGGCAGGGACGGGATAGATTAGGGTGCCTGGCTTGAATGTGTGTTTCATATCCTCTAATAAAAAAGAAACCGCCCTATGGATAGGGACAGTTTCTCGTTTCCTTTTGTTGTGGAATTATTTCGGCTTATTCGATGATGAGATCCTCTCTCTTGATGACTCTTTCGCAGTAGTAGCATTTGAAGAGTCCTTTCATCTTGTCGATGGTGATGAATTTGGAGAGCATAGGCTCGTTGTTGGTGATGCACTTAGGGTTGATGCATTTGATGGAGCCTTTGATTTCCGTCGGAAGTTCCAACGTCTTTTTCTCTACGACCTCATAATCTTTGATGATGTTGATTTTGGCATTAGGGGCGAGAAGTGCCACTTTGTTCACCTCGTCTTGCTCCAAGAACTTGTCGGCCACTTTGATGATTGCCTTTTTGTTCAATCGGTGGCTTTCCAAGTTGATGCCGAATGTCATTTGGCAGTTGCATTGGTCGAGCTTCAATATGGAGATGACGTTGAATAATTTTTCGGACGGTATGTGGTCGATGACAGTTCCGTCTTTTAAGGCGGCCACTTTCAACTCTTTCTTATTGTCTTTTTCCATTGTCTTTCTCTATTTAATTGGGTAGTTCCTAAACACGCCTTGGCAGTTTGTTTCGGTGGTGTCCGATGCCTATTGTGTTTGCGAACGATTGTTTAGCTGTTGTTTTTGAGGACTATAAGTCTACTGTTTTCCCCCTTTTCTGTTACAATCCGAGGAGGTCGCAGATGACGGCTTGTCTTGCGAAGACACCGTTGCGGGCTTGCTCGAAATAGTATGCTTTCTCGTTTTCGTCCACCTCTTGCTCGATTTCGTTGACGCGAGGGAGCGGATGGAGAATGCGAAGGTTGGCTTTCGTGTTCTTGAGCAAGCTGTTTTTGAGGATGTAGACATTCTTCACCTTTTCATACTCGAAGAGGTCGGTGAAACGCTCTTTTTGTACGCGGGTCATATAAAGGATGTCGGCATCGGCGATGTTAGCCTCGTTGAGTTCGCTGTGCTCCTTGAAAGGGATGTTGTGTTCCCGGCAGAACATCTTGTATTCGTCCGGCATCTTCAACTCATCAGGGGCGATGAAGGTGAAGGTAGGGGAGAAGTGAGACATGGCCATCAGCAGGGAGTGCACGGTTCTACCGTATTTCAAGTCGCCGACCATGCAGATGTTGATGTTATCCAACCTGCCTTGCGTCTTCTTGATGGAGTAGAGGTCGAGCATCGTTTGTGTGGGGTGTTGGTTGGCACCGTCGCCGGCATTGACAACAGGGACACTTGCCACTTCGGAGGCATACCTTGCCGCACCTTCGATAGGGTTTCGCATGACGATGAGGTCAGCGTAGTTGCTCACCATCTTGATGGTGTCCTTTAACGTCTCTCCTTTGGTTCCGCTAGTGGTCGATTTGTCGGCAAAGCCAATGATTCGTCCTCCGAGGCGGTTGACAGCCGTTTCGAAACTGAGGCGGGTTCTGGTGGATGGCTCGTAGAACAATGTCGCTATCACTTTCCCGTCGAGAATCTTTTGGTTCGGATTCTTCTCGAATTCTGCAGCCTTATCCAAGATTTGCAGGATTTTCTCTTTCGAGTAGTCCGTGATTGAAACTAAACTTTTAATACCCATTTTGTTCATTTCTGTGAAGTGCTTTTATGAAAAAACCAATATAAGCCGGAACTTATATTGGTTTCTTGCTACTATTTGATACGATATGTTTTTTGCCTTTTTTGCATACGTATAACCTTGTTTTGCTCTATGCAAAAATAGAAATAAAATTGCGAAAGAAGGAATAAAACCTCTCTAAAATTTTTGCCTCTTTAATACATCAAGTCGCATCTTGTTGAAATGCTCCTAGTTTTGGGGTTGGGGAGGAATGTAGGAGAAAGAGGGTTTGCCCGAGTCGTGGCAGTCGTGATGGTGGCAGGCCTCCTGCGAATCTTTTAGTTTGCCCTCCAAGTATTGTTTCAATACTTCATCCGTTTCCCCGTGGCATCCCCGTATTACGAGAATCCCTTGTTCGGTAAGTTTCTGATAGGCACCGTCGCCCATGTTGCCTGCGAGCATGATTGTGACTCCCTTTTCCCGAAGTGTGTTGGCGATGTTTGATTTGCATCCGCATCCTTGTGGCGATTCCAACCGCTCTTCTTGAACGGGGGTGTTTGACTCGTCTATGAGATAGAGGGTGTAGTAGGCGCAATGGCCGAAGTGGTCGTCGACGAATCCCTCTTTTGTGGGTATGGCTATTTGTTTCATCTTACTTAATTTTTTGTAAAGATACTCTTTTCTTTCGAATTGATCCTTTCTGGCCGAACATAAACTTTAGATGGTAATATTGGCAACGGTGTGGGAAATGTGAAATTTTTTATAAATTTGTTAAGCCTTAAGATATGGCGAAGTGAGTGATTATGAAAATTGTAGATTGTAAATCGTAAATCAAACAGTATGAAGGCATATTCTATTATCCCTTGTGCATTCGTTCTCCTCTCTGCATGTACGGGAGGAACACAGCAAAAAAGTGAAGAAGCTACTGGTAGTGGCAATGAAACGTCGGTTGTGGCAGTGCAATCCGATGGGGCTCTCGATCTTTTGAAGGTTAAAGAACTATGGAAAGAGCAAGTTTTGAAATTGGATCCGGACGATAAAGGTACGTTGCCGAATAAGATGGCTTTTTGTGATATTGACGGTGACGGTTGTGATGAGCTCATCTTTTCGGAACATAGCGATGCGGTTGGCCTCGGTTATGTGGGAGTTTTCACGAATCCGAAAGTGGGCTTGGACTTGGTCGATTTTTCTGCTTTGGGTTGGCAAACATTGAATATCGTAATTTACCCTAAAAAAGGTGTCTTAACATCTTCTGGCTCGGAGAACCCTGAGGAGGGCTGGGCTATGTCTAGGTTTACGAAACTTGTTAATAGTCAGGTGGAAGGAACTTATATTTCCCGCTATGAATACAAGGAAGACGAAATTTTCAATTCTGAATACAAGTTACAGAAGAAGGGAGAAGCCGAGAAAACTATCACGGAGAAAGAGTTTGATGCGGCCTCCCCTGGTGAAGTTGAACCGATTGCCTGGGGTAGCTTGAAATGGGAGGATGTCAAATTCTAATTTCCTTCCTTTGAAAAGTTGTTTATGTAAAAAGTTAATTTGTTTACACAAATATTAAAATAGTGCTAAAAGGGATAGGAGGATTTGCTTTTCTTTCTAATGTTGCTATATTTGTATTAGAAACATTCAGGAACAAAGGAGATTCCGAGTTCCTCTTAATTTAGTTTAGGCTTATGAAAATGAATAGAATTATCGGTATAGCAATTTGCGTGGCAACGCTACTTTGCACAGGTGTTGAAGTTTCTGCTCAACGCGGAAACACATCAACTCGTTCTTCTTCATCAACGACTCGTTCGACTACAAACTCGACTACGAACTCGTCGTCCTCTTCCTTGCGTGGTTCGAGCTCGACTCGTAGCAGTTCCTCCGCTTCGGATAAGAAGGAGCAAGCAGCCTCTTCTTCCACCCGTGGTAATAGTGGAACGAGATCGACGAACTCTACAAGTTCTAGACCTAAGTCGGATGTGAAGCCAGTTATGGAGCACAGAGGTTCGGCTCAGACGGGTACGGTCAATAAGAAGTTGAAACCAGAGCATGTCTCTCCTGCTGAGAATTACAAGCATTTGCCGACTCGCGGTACAAAGGTAACTAAGTACAAGGCGACCAAAAATGCTCATTATGTGAGATATGGAACTACGGATTATTACTACAAGAAGGGTGTCTTCTATAGCTACGATCCTATCCAAAAGCACTATATCGTCTCTCGTCCGCCATTGGGCGTGAGAGTGGATGTGATTCCTCAGTCCCGCATCATCTATTTGAATGACGTGAACTATTATTACTATTATGGTGTTTTCTATAGAAAAGTGGCTTTGCAGTATGAGGTGGTTGCTCCTCCTGTAGGTGCGATTGTAGAGAGTATCCCTGACGGCTATGAGCAAATCATGATCAATGGTAATACTTACTACATTGTGGACGGCGTGCAGTATAAGGCTGTGGTTTACCACGGTGAAATTTGGTACGAGGTTATCAAAATCATGGATTGATTCTTCTTGAAATAGAGATAGTTACCCCCTGAGAATTTCCAGAATTCTCGGGGGTATTTTTTTGTTCTAAAGCACTCTATATTTTTAATGAATCGGTTGAATATATAGACAGTGTACGGGTCTTCCATCTGGGTAATCCATCTCGGCATTTTCTTGACGGAGAATCCCGGTTTGTCTCTTGAAAAGAATGATGTGTTGAATAAACATCTCGCCTTGCAAAAATAGGGTGTTATCTCCTATACGAATTTTTGTAGTATGGTAAGTCTAACTTTTTGGAACTATAATCTTGTTTTACGGATTTAATGTGAATTTTCTCTCTCTTCTTGCAGTCGAATGCATAGTATTTTAATTCTTTGTCGTGATACTCCGTGAAGACGATCTTTCGGCTCAAGAACTGTTCCAAAGATTGTATGTCTGGAGATATCTCCGTTAGATTTTTCCCGTCAGGGTCCGATATGTACAGTGAAACATCATCGGAGGTGGTGAGTTTCTTGTCGTCATTGGTGTCGTTTTTTATGACGGCATAAAGATTACATTCTAGACTGTCTTCTTTTTCGTAGATGAAGCTGTATTTATAAATGTATTGTGAATTGGAAGGAAATAATCTATATTCTTCTTTTTTGCTGTTTATAAATAAGAAATTGGAAAGCCCGTATTCCATCTCCTCTTCATCATATGATTTTATTTTGGAAATACGTGAGTATTCTAATGGCAAGTTATAATTCTTCACTTTAAACAAATATCCATCATTAAGTAGGCTATAAAATTCGATGTGCTCTTTCTCCTCTTTTTTCTGACCTTCTTTTTCCCCTTCGTTCTTGTCCTCATTTTCATTGTTTATGCTATTGTTTACTGTAACCTCTTTGTGACTCGGTTTGAAAAAAACATCTATCAATAGGAAGGATAGCATTATAAGACCAGCGAGTGAGCAAAGGAAAACTAATATGTAATCGGCCTTTTTGATGAATTCAATGTCTATTTTCATGGCTTGAAATGATTGAGTGATAAAATTTTATTCTTGGACTTTCGCTAAGTTAGGGAAAAAACAAATGAAGGGAGGCCTTGACGGAAAATTTCTCGAATTTATTTCAGGTGTAGAGGCAGGATGTAGAGGCAACGCACCGGTCTGCCATCTTCAATTCCAGGTATCCATCTCGGCATATTCTTGACGAACGCTATACCCGCGGAATCCACCTCTGCTTTCTGTGAACTTCTGTAGATTTCAATCTCTCCTGTTGTGCCGTCCTCTTCGATGACGAACTTCACGGCGACTTTCCCTTTTATCTTTTTGCCATCAGCGGAGATTGGAGCTTGGTTGTTCTTCCCGATGTATTTGAGTAGGGCTTGGTCGCCACCTTTGAAAGAGGGGTATATGTCTGGTGTGAGATGGACTACGTTCATCTTTGCCATGATTTCGCCGAATTGATAGGCTTGGACACTCTGTGTGCATAGTCCGGCGAAGAGGAGGAGGGTGGAGAGTCTAAACGTCATGGTCAATCGCAGATTATGAGAAAAGCCTCGCGTACAAGCGGTACGCGAGGCTTTTGTAACTATGAAAATCTCTTATTTGAGTTTGCAAGCCACGATGCTGTGTCCCAAACCTAGGTTGTCGTAGATCTTGTCTACCTTTAGGCCAGCGTCGTTGATGCAACGGATCATGTCTTCGGAGTAGTACATTTTGCTGTTTCCGTTGGCGAGCGCAGTGAAGTATACGCTTGTTTGTGCCAAGCAGTAGGAAGCAGTCTCGAAACGTTGTCTGTCCCAGAAGGTCTCCATGATGTAGAGTGTTGCGTTTCCGTCCATTGACTTGGCAGCCCTTGAAAGGATGCTTGTCACCTCTTCCTCAGAGAAGCAATCCAAGAATTGGCTCATCCAAATAGCCTCGAAACCAGTAGGGAACGGTACGTTCTTGTCGAGGAGGTTAGCTCCGTGTCCGAGGATACGGTCTTCGCCCTCCATGCCTTTAACGGCGTTGCGCATCAATCCGATTTGTTGAGGCAAGTCCATGATGGTAACAACCACGTTTGAATCGTAGTGTACGCATTGAGTTGCCCAACGGCCTGTGTTGCCACCAACATCCAAAAGGGTCTTTGGCTTCTTTGAGAAGACGATTTCCAAGGCTTGCTCGAAAGAGTTGTCTGAATAGAAGTGGTCGAATCCGAACCAGCTCTTTTGTACTTGGGCAGGAAGAGAGGAGAGTCCTTCGTAGATGGTTGGCCAAGAACCGAAGACTTTCAATCCTTCAGGCTTGCCGTTGAGCAAAGACTCTTCCAATTTGAACATACCTAAGTAGTTGACATCATGGTTGAACTCCATGTTGACACGAGCCATCTTGTCGTTGATGAGGAACCAACCGGCTTTTGCCAAGAAGAACTTCTCCTCTTTGAGAAGTACGGTTCCGATGGTCAAAGAAGACTCTAACAAGATTTGAACGGCATATTTGCTCAATTTGACTGGGCACTTTTCCTTGATCTCGTCAAGCGTCAAACCTTGGCGGTTGTCGGAAAGTAGTTGGAAAATGCCGAACTTGACCATCAATCGGGATATTTGGAAAACGATAGGACCAAATGCGATCTCTTGTGCCAAGCGTTGTGCTTCTAACGCAGTAAAACGTTCTTTACCGTAAATCTCGTTTTGGGGTGAGTTTAATTTCATACAATTGTGTAATTAAGGAAGAGGAAGCCTCTTCGAGTTAAGCGGAGAGGAAAAACCAATTTTGAAAATGATAAATCTTTCTCCTGTAGTAGTTGATTTTTGCGAATCCAATCTTTCCGCGTCTTTTGCCGTAGAAATCGTGGAGTCTGGTTTATAGAACAAAATGTGAACAAAATCGTTTCCGAGATTGTTCACATTCTGAATGTCTTTATCGTTAAGCGATAAGGATAAGCATTGTGTAACCTAAAGCGATACCGACAATGCCGACGATAATGCCGACTGTTGCCATATCTTTTTGCTCAATGAATCCTTTCGCATAAGCCAATGCGTTTGGCGGTGTACTGATTGGCAATGCCATAGCCAAAGATGCGGATACGGCAAGACCGATTAACAAAGAGGTTACGCCACCCAAATCGGCAAGTTGCTCTTGCATACCGAAACCTACTGCCGTAAGAATTGGAATGAGAAGTGCGGCTGTTCCACTGTTACTCATAAATGTAGACATTACGACGCAAAGAACACCGGAACCAATCATCACGAGAAGTGGTGGCCATGTGGAGAACGGAATGGCATCTACCATGTGTTTTGCCAAACCTGTCTTGTCCAAGCCGACACCTAACGCGAAACCACCGGCAACCAACCAAAGAACGTCCCAATCCACCTTGCGGAGGTCTTCTTTTGTGATGACACCTGTAACGGTCAAGACTGCAACCGGAATCAAGGCAACGACGTTGGCGTTCAATCCTGTCAACTCACCGGTAACCCACAAAAGGATTGTGACACCGAATGTGATGTAGGCGATATAAGCTTTCGTTGATTTCTCGAATTCTCCTTCAATTTCTACGACAATCTCCTTCTGTGTGAAAGGGAACATTTTTAAGAGCAAGTACCAAGAGAACAAAAGGAGGATGATTACGAATGGCACCATAAGAAACATCCATTGTACGAATGATATTTCAAGGCCGTTGTCTGCCAAGTATCCCATAGCGATGGCGTTAGGAGGCGTACCGATAGGCGTACCGATACCACCGACATTAGCTGCGATAGGAATGGAGAGCGCCAAACCGATTCTTCCTTTTCCGTCTGCTGGCAATGTGGCTAATACAGGGCTCAAGATGGTCAACATCATGGCCGCTGTGGCGGTGTTGCTCATGAACATGGAGAAGATGGCTGTTACGAAGATGAAGCCCAACATAACGATGTGTGACTTCGTTCCGAAAGGTTTCAACAACACTTTTGCCAATCCTGCGTCCATTTTATATTTTGATGCGGTAATCGCCAAGATGAAACCACCCATGAAGAGCATGATGATAGGGTTGGCCCATGTTGCCATGATACTCTTATAACTGATGGCAGTTCCGAAGGTTATACTTGTCGACGGATCTTTGGAGTAGTCGAGGAAAGATAGCATACTGTCCGAAGTGGTCAGCAGCATTAGGACGATAATCATGACAGATGTGGTCCATACTGGAATAGGTTCTGTTATCCATAGGGCAGCGGCCAAAAGGAAGATAGCAATGACACGTTGCTCAATGATAGTTAAACCTGGAATGCCGAAAGAATCGGCTGGCATGATCCATGTCACCAGTGCTAAGATGACTGGGACAAGTAGTGTAATTAGTTTTTTAGTCTTCTGAGAAATCTCCGGACTAGCTGATAAATTCGCTGACATTTTTTGTTTGTTGTTCTTTATGTTTTTTTTGAATATTTATTCTCTTTTTTCTTCAAGGGAAAACGGCACAAAATTATAAAATAGACTTTAAAAAACAACAAAAATCTAAAGCTATTTATCCACCGTTTGCTATAATTCCCATATTTTTATTTTTGCGTAAATTTCTTCTAAAAAAATCGCTACTTTCCTGATTTCAGCCTTCGAATATCTGTATATTTGTTATTGGAGAAAATTGACTTGTTGTGAAATGCCCTCTGGGGTAAAAAATCATGTGACTGATGAAAGTAATACATACGAGTGATTTGCACATCGGCAAGGTGCTTTATGGAGAGGAGTTGACGGAAAACCATCTAGCTTTTTTCGTCCAATTGTTGCGTTTGGTTCAGGAGGAGAAACCGGATGCTTTGTTGGTTTCTGGCGACATCTACGAGACCTCCAATATCTCCGTCTCCTCAAAACGTCTCTTTAACGACGCCATGTTGAGAATCCATGAGGCGCTTCCGTCGATGACCATAGTGGTCATATCGGGTAATCATGATAGTGCGCAGCGCATAGGTGTCGATGAGGAGTTGTGGCGCTTGGCGAATGTCCGAATCGTCACCTCCATCGCGGAGACGGATGACCGTAAGCCGGATTTCGATTCTCATATCATCGAACTGAAGGATGCCCAAGGGCGGACTTGTGGCTGGTTGGGGGCTGTGCCTTTCGCTTACGAACAAAATTTCCCTAAGCCAATGGCGGGGATGAACCGCATAGCCTCTTTCTATAAGGGATTGCTCCAACGCATGGCGCAACGGAACGGGGCGGGTTTGCCTTTGTTGTTGATGGGCCATTTGACGGTGGCGGGCAACTTGGATTTCTCTGGGCATAAACTCGATTCCATCGGTGGGGTGGAGACTTTGCCGATTGCCGATTTCTCCGATGAATTCGATTATTTTGCTTTGGGGCATATTCATCATCCTCAGTTTGTTGGGGGCTTGGAACGGAAGGTCCGTTATTCGGGTTCACCCATCGCCGTCAGCTTTGATGAGGACTTTGAACATTCTGTCAGCGTCGTGACGTTTGATGAGGAGAATCGTCCTCATGTGCGGGAACATCGGATAGAGGTGCCGCATCGTCTTGTCACGGTGCCTTCCGAACCAGCCGATTTTGTGGAGGCTCTCAGGGCTATGAGGTCTTATCCATGGGAGGGTACGGAGTATGTTCGCCTGAACGTCAAACAGGAGACTGCCCCGAGTGATGCCTATGAACGGGCGGCACGGGAACTGAACGAGGATTCTCCTCTTGTCTCCAACCGAAAAAAGGCTGACGAATCTTATTTCCAGAACTTGAAATTGCTGACTGTCAATTATGTGCGTAGTAAGGCAAGGAGCGAGGCCACCTCGTTGACGGATGTCTCCTTGTCGGAATTTAGGGCGTTGACACCTTTGGAGGTGGCGAAACGTTCGTTGGGTGACGACTTCTCGGAGGAGATGGAGGAGACCTTTAACGAAGTGCTTCGTATGATGGAAGAATAAACCAAGTTTAAAAATCGAAATGACTTATGAAGTTAAAGCAACTGACAATAAATAATATAGCATCCATTGAGCAGGCGGAAATCCGTTTTGATGCCCATCCGTTGAAGGATGAGTCGCTTTTCCTTATTTGTGGTTCCACAGGGGCGGGAAAATCAACGGTCTTGGATGCCATCTGTTTGGCTTTGTTTGGAACGACCCCTCGTATGAGTGTGGCGGGTAATGATGCTTTTCAGCCTGTGGGGGCTTCCGAGTCGGTCACCCTGCAGAATCCAGCTCAGCTACTTCGGCATGGGGCATCCCAAGCGTCGGTCTCTTTGACATTCGTCGGGAATGACGGAGAACTTTATGAGTCGATTTGGAGCGTCCGTGTGAAACGGAGCGGCAATTTGGATTCGGCGAAATGGTCGTTGCGTAGCCTCTCTTTGAACGGTAAGTATTGGGAGAAAAAGGGCGAGGTGGAGGATGAGATACAACGGGTGGTCGGTGCTAAGTTTTCGGATTTCACGAAGACGACGATGCTGGCTCAGGGAGACTTTGCCCAATTCCTGAAGAGTAAGGCAATTGATAAGGCGAATATCTTGCAAGGTCTTTTCGGAGATGATATCTACGAGCGGATAGGAAAGAAGATTTTTGAGGTTCATAAGGAGAAGGAGCAAGAAAAGCGGGATCTCCAAAAGGAGATGGAGTCGCATAAGTTGCTGACTTCAGAAGAGATAGAACAACGGAACTCCTTGTTGAATACAACAAGAAGGCAGGTGACGGAGAAGACAAAGCTGAAAGCGGAGATCGACGCGAAGGCCGAGTGGAAGAAGCGGAAAGCGGATATGTCTCAATCTTTCCAAATGAATGAGGAGAAACGGAAAACGTTGCTGGCTGGGATAGAGGGCGAACTCTATCGGAATCAATCTTTAGTCATCAAGCAGTGGGGTGAATCGTCGCAGGCGATAGCTTGGATGAATCAGCGGAAGGACAAATCCAATGCGTTGGTTTTGGCGAAGGAGAAGGAAGCCTCTTTTTTGTCTCGTTTTCAGCTTATGTGCCGGGGCATAAAGGGGGAGCAGTGTTCGTTGGAAGAGAATAATAGGTGCCTCAAGGAGATTTCGGAGGCTATGGCCAACTGCTCGGACGCAGAACGGCGTATGTTCGACCAGTCGGAGACGATTGTCGAGAAGTTGGACCAAGCCCAGCGGACGAGAAAGAAAGCCCAAGATTGTCGGGCAAAATTGAAGGAGACAGAGTCTTTGCTTACAAATTCGCTTGCAGAGGTGGAATCTTCCGAAAAAAAGTTTGTGGAGATGAAGGCCCAAGAGGAGGCCTTGCAGCAGCGGGTTGATGAGGCTGGTCGTGAGCTTCTTTCCATGGACCCGAACGGCGATTTGTTAGCACGGCATACATCCATCTCTGATTTGTCGAATCGTTTGTCCACCTTGAAGGATAAACTGGCTCTTTGGCTCTCTCTACAAAAGGAGGAAGAGTCTATCCGACAGGAACTTGCGAAGGAAGAACAGAAGGAACTTGCTTTGGAAACGGCGAAGAAGCAGGCGGATGTTGACTTCGAGCAGGCGGATTTAGCCTATAAGGCGGCGGCAAGGGCGGTCAATGACATGGCAAAGGAGTTGCGGCGTAGTTTGCGGCAGGGCGAACCTTGTCCTGTTTGTGGTCAGGTGGTTCATTCGGTCTTTTCTGACGAGCATTTTCTCTCGGTCTTGGCCGAACCGGAAGAGGCTCGGAAGCGGTGTGAAGCGGAGCAACGAAGAATCGCCTCCTTGTTGGAAGCCTCCAAACAGTTGATCGTGAAGTATAAACGCGAGTGCGAGGTGAAGTCTCAAACGGTGAAATCTGCTCAACTGGATTTTGAAGGGTTGAAGTCGTCCGTAGTGGCTTCTTATGCGGAGTTGAAGATGGTTTGTGAGGAAAAAACCTTCTCTTCCTTGGCTGATTTGTCCGATGAAATGGAGAAAATGGGAGCGACGGCGGTGGCTCTGAAAGAACGTGTCCTCGAACTGAATAGAATTCAGGCCAAGAGAGCCGAGGCACAAAAGGCGAAGGATGAGCAGCATCTTATTACGGAAGAACAAAAGAAGGTCTGCGATGTGGTGAAGAAGAAGCGGGATGACTTGCAGAACGAGATTAAGAATAATAAGGAGTTATGTACCCGTGAGGAGGAGGAAGAACGTTCGGTGTTGGTTCAGTTGGAGGGTATGATGGCCATTGCGGATTGGCGCAAGCGATATGAGGCTGATGCTCCTTCGCTTGTGGTGCAGGTGCAGGAGCTCTCGAAAAAATATGAGGATTGGAAGGAAAATCAAAAAATGCTTGCGACGAAAATCGAAGTGAGCCAAAGGGACTTGGAATTCCTGGAATCCACGATGCGGGCGATCGTAGAGAAAACGTCATGGACGGTTCCGACAGTGGAGCCTCAACCGATGGCGAACCTTCCCAAGGCTTCGGCTCTTTTGCAGAGCGGAATCTCGGAGTGGAAGCAGGAAATGGTTGGCTTGGAGCGGAACATCAGCGAGATGTCGCAACATCTGGATGCCTTTTTTGCGGAGCATGTGGATTTGGACGAGGAGCGTCTCTCCTTTTTGTCGGCTAACTATACTTCCGAGTCGATTTCGAAGTTGGTCGCAGAGCATGAGAAGACGGAAAACGAGTATGCTACCATTTGCGGAGAGTGTAACTCTTTGAAAAACGGAATCCTTGAAATGGACTCGCATTCCCCGCTCTTCTCGGAGCAGGAAAAAGATTGGCAGGAAGTCGATTTCCGAAATCAATCCGCCCTTTTGCAGGAGGAACTCTCATCTTGCAACCAGATGATTGGAAGTATTACGCGAGAGTTGGAAAGTGATGAGGAGACCCGAAAGCATGTGGGTAAGTTAAGCCTAAAGATGGAGGATGTTTCGAAGGAGGAAGAGCGTTGGTTCCGCCTGAACGAAAAGTTGGGTGATAGCACCGGTAGTAAGTTCAAGCGTTTGGCCCTTCGGTTGGTCTTCGACAACTTGTTGCAGAACGCCAACCGTTATTTGCGGAGTTTTGACGACAATTTTGAGTTGGCTAAGCAAGAGGGATTTGTCATAGAGGTGAAGGATTATCGGAGCAACCGCAATTTGTCGAGTTCCAGTCTCTCGGGCGGACAACAATTTATGGTTTCCCTTGCCTTGGCTCTTGGTTTGGCGGATATGGCCGACACTTCCCGTTGCGCTTCGGATACGATATTTATCGATGAAGGATTCGGAACCTTGAGTGAAGATTATCTTGCCAATGTGATGGATTGTTTGGAAAAACTGCACCAGACGACGGGAAAACGTGTCGGAATCATCAGCCATGTGGAGCGCCTTCGTGAGCGTATCGCTACTCAGATTGTCGTGGAGGGCGGTAATACATCCGTGCCGAGTCGGGTGAAGGTGGTTTGTATGGAGTGAGGAAGATTGTCCTCTTTCTGTTCCGAAATCATTAAATGGTAGATTGGAGTTTAGAGGATGCGCCTTATGCGCATCCAATATCATTTGGGAAAAGTCCCAAGATCTCCTTAATCCCTAAATTTCTTCTATTATATAGTATATCTTCGATTGTCCGACCCCCACATGAGTTTGCTGCGAAGTGTGTTGAAGAAGTCGTTGTTTTCTCTTTTGATGGCCTTTACGTTGAACGAAGCCTTTTTGATGGTTAGTTTTGTCTTGTGGTCGAAGACGTTGTTTCGTCCGTCGAGGGCGATGAGGAAGTGCTTGTTGCGGCTCTCTACTTGTAGCTCGATCTCCCAATCGTCTGGGATGATGAGCGGGCGGACGTTCAAACTATGAGGAGCGACAGGCGTAATGATGAGGCTGTTGGATTGCGGAACGATGATGGGACCTCCCACGCTGAGCGAGTAGGCTGTGGATCCCGTTGATGTGGCCACCAACAGACCGTCGGCTTGGTAGGAGTTGAGAAATTTTCCATTGACCCATGCGTGTATCGTAATCATGGACGAAGAGTCCTGTTTCAGCACGGCAATTTCGTTGAGCGCATAGTTGAAGTCGGTGTAGGCTTTCTCTTTCGTATGGAGACGAAGGAGCGTTCTATCTTCGATCGTGTATTGATGTTTGGCAATTTCGGCTACGGCGGTCTCGATGTCTTCCCCATGAACGTCTGCCAAGAAACCCAACCTTCCGGCATTGATTCCTAAGATGGGAATCTCTTTCTTCCCTATTTTTGCGGAGCTGCGGATGAATGTTCCGTCGCCTCCGACGCTGAAGGCAATGTCGGCCGTGAAGTCCTCACCTTCCTCAATCTTCTTTGAGGCAAATGACGTGTCGAAGCCGGAGTCTGACATATATTTGGCAAAATCCTTTTCGATGATGATATCCTTGAACCCGCTCTCTTGGAGGGCATAGATGAGGCGCATTGTGTAGTTGGCAATGTCTTTCCTGAATTTGTTTCCGAAGATGATGACTTTCATAATGCGTATCGAAATTTTTGCAAAGGTAGTGAAAAAAGGTGAAGATTGTAGCATTGCTGATTTTTGAATTGAGTATTTGAGGATAAAAGCACTACCTTTGTCGAATTTTACGATAGGGGGTACCCTTATTAAGGATAGGAAGATGAAACGTCAGGTAGATATGTTGAATGGCCCTTTGTTGGGTAAGATTTTGATGTTCGCGTTACCGATAGCGGCGAGCAGCATCTTGCAGCAGTTGTTCAATTCGGTGGATGTGGCTGTGGTGGGTAGGTTCTCCTCGCCGCAGGCTTTGGCGGCTGTGGGAAGCAATGGCTCGTTGATCAATTTGATGATTAACCTTTTTGTCGGCATCTCCATCGGAGCGAATGTGGTCATTTCCCGTTTTGTCGGTAAGCGTGATGAGGAGGGCATCAAGCGGGCGGTCTCCACTTCCATTGCGGTCTCCTTGGTCAGTGGACTCTTTTTGTTGCTGTTCGGGTTGATTACTGCCCGGACCATTTTGGAGGCGATGGATACGCCTTCGGATGTCATTGAATTGTCCGTCCTTTATCTTCGGGTCTATTTCTTGGGAATGCCCTTTGTCATGCTCTTCAATTTCACCTCTTCCATCTTCAGGAGTGTGGGCGATACGCGTCGTCCGCTCTATTGCTTGGCGGCTGGTGGCGTCGTGAACGTGGTTGTGAATTTAATCTTGGTGGTCGTCTTCCATTTGGATGTCTTGGGTGTGGCTGTCGGTACGGTTGTGGGAAATGCGGTGGCGGCTGCCTTGGTCTTGCGACTTCTTCAAAAGGAGGCGGAACCGTTTTGGTTGCAGTGGTCGGCTGTGGGGTTCTCTCGGAAGGAGTTGGCCCAGATGCTTAGTATTGGAGTGCCTGCCGGGGTGCAGAGCATGGTCTTTTCCTTTGCGAATGTCTTCATCCAGACGGCCATCAATGGATATGGTGCTTTGGCCGTGGCAGGCTCGGCGGCGGCGCTCAACTATGAGCATTACTGCTATTTTGTGATTGCGGCTTTCGGTAGCGCGGCGACCACTTTCACGGGACAGAACTATGGGGCGAAAAATGGGGTGCGTTGTCGTGTTGTCTTTCGCCATGCCTTGTGGATGAGCGTAGTGGGTTGTGGCTTGTTGAACCTGCTTTTCGTTTGGCAGGAGCGGTGGGCTATCGGTCTCTTCTCTTCGGATGCGGAGATTTTTGAGTTTGCCTTTGTCCGGCTGGAAACGGTCTTGTTGTGGCAGTGGATCGCTTGTAGTTATGAGATCGCGTCGGCCTCTTTGCGTGGGGTGGGCTATTCCTTGCTGCCTGCTCTGCTGACTATTTTCGGTACGTGCGTGCTTCGTCTTTGCTGGGTCTTCCTCTATTGCCCTTCACATCCTGGGTTCCAGACGCTTATGGTCGTTTATCCTATATCTTGGATTTTGACAGGTGTGATGGTTCTGTCGGCACATTATATCGTTTTTAAGAAAAAGTTGAGTTGGCAGTTTGCAGAGTAGCTCAGGTGGCTTCTTTTTCTGTGGGTTGATGGGCGGTTTTCTTCCTTGACGACTCTTGATTCTAATCATCCTCAAATCATAAATGTTCCACAAAGGGGAATCGAGAGAAAATTTTTGAAAAGTATCCGATAAGTATTATCTTAGTTGCTGATAAACAGAACGAGTATTTATATCATTATTATAATCGAAGGAATTTATGTTGCTTAAAAATGAAAATCGATTGAGTATAAATAATGCGGGGAGCCTCATATCCTTCCATTGGGTTCTTCTGGTGTTGCTCGGTGTGGCATTGTCTGCTTGTGAGGGACATTTTATAAGTTTTAAGCTCGACGAATATGATTTTGTCGACCAAGACCTAAAGAAGAATATCGAATCGGTTGTAGAAGAACAATTTGAGGGTGATGTGCCACTTGACCTTTATTTTATGAATAATCCTATCGGACTATTGCTTTTGGATAAAGAAACGGATAGAGGTTCTGACATTGCAACGTACAATCTTGAGATTGATTCCCATCATTATTTGTATTACGGTTACTATGAGGATAGTTTGCAGTATCGAGTTAAAGCCTGCTGCATATTGGCGGGGCATATGTGCTATATTGACCCCGATGAGCGCTATTTAAAAAAGACAGGGAGGGAAAAACGTGTGTTCTTTATAACACATGATGGGGTGTGTCCATGTGCGGAATGGAAAGTGTGTATGAATGTTGCGAACAAAAATGAGATAGAGGCTGTTTATGACTATAATACTATTGAACGCATTGTTGAACCATGGCATGAAGACTATGATTCATTGCTTAGCAGATATCTTTCTGGCTTTTAACATAAAGGGCTTTATATTCCTTAATTCAAGTTTCGCAAGTGATTTTAAGTTAAACTATATATCGCACGTCGTTAGCCCAATGGGCTCATATCTTAGGCAGGGGTGTCAACCCCTGTTTTGTGATAACAAAAAAAGGGCATCCCCGAAGGAACGCCCTTTTTGAAATCCGTGGAATGGATTATTTCTTTCTGTTACCGTAGCGGCTGAGGAACTTATCAACACGACCAGCAGTATCCACCATCTTAGCCTTACCTGTGAAGAATGGGTGAGATGAGCTGGAAATTTCAAGCTTTACCAAAGGCAAAGTCTCTCCTTCGATTTCGATAGTGTCCTTTGTGTTAACCGTAGAACGCGTGATGAACACATCGCCATTTGAAAGGTCCTTGAATGCTACAGGACGGTAATTTTCTGGATGAATGTCTTTCTTCATTTCAATCTATGTTATGTTATTTTCTTTTTACTTTGTTGTTTTTGGTAACCTTCTGTGTAATTCGACGCAAAATTATATAAAAAATTTGTACTGAAAAACATTCTTCCTAATTTTGTCATCGAAAAATAATCAACAATTCCATATTAGGGTTGTATTTATTATATTTGGAGGCTAAAGATGGGGTGGATTTCGGTCTGTCGTAGATTGTCCCGAGGACACCATTTATGAACTCATTAAAAAACAGTGTTATGCGTATATTAAAGTTATTTGTATCAATATTTTTAACCATGTCATTTATGGCGGCAAGTGCGCAAACTTCCGAGTCAGAGAAAGTGGTTGTTTTGACCACTGAGTTCGGAACAATGAAAATCAAGTTGTATAACGATACTCCTTTGCATAGGGACAACTTTTTGAAATTGGTGAAAGAGGGCTTTTACAATGATTTGCTCTTTCATCGTGTGATTGAAAATTTCATGATTCAGGGTGGCGACCCCGAGTCGAAGAATGCTCCAGCTTCCAAGCGTTTGGGCGCGGGCGATGTGGGCTACACGATTCCGGCAGAGTTCGTCTTCCCGAAGTATTATCATAAGAAAGGAGCTTTGGCTGCCGCTCGTCAGGGTGATCAGGTGAACCCTCAGAAGCGTTCTTCCGGTTGCCAATTCTACATTGTGCAAGGTAAGCGGATGTCTGACGCCGAGTTGGACCGTTGGGAAATGCAGATGCAACGTAAGGTGCAGGATGCTCGTTTCTATGAGATCGTAAGGGAGAAGACTCCAGAGATAAAAAGACTCCGTATGGCAAAGGATTCTGTGGGTCTCCAAAATCTTCAAAATGAGATTGACGCACAGATTAAATCGGAGTTCACCGAAGACAAGTTGCCAAGGTTGACTCCTGAAATGCGTGAGGATTATAAGACTATCGGTGGAACGGCTTTCTTGGACAATGATTATACGGTGTTCGGCGAGGTAATCGAAGGCTTGGAGGTAATCGACAAGATTGCGGGAGTTAAGACGATGCCGGGTGACCGTCCTGAGAAAGATATCAAGATGAAGATTGAAGTGTTGGAATAATTCTAAGATACTAGGGTGGGAGGTCAAGGCTTCCCACCTTCTGTTTTCCTGGTTTAATCGCTCCGGCTTTCATGCTGGGGTCAATGGTCTAATTAAACAGCTTCGTATTGTTTGTGCCTGTTATTGATTTATGGTATTCCGAAAGGGAAAGAGATTTAAAGTATAAATTGAATGGAAACGATTACGGTCGTGCGCACCAAGCATAATGCGCGCAGAGCTCTGTTGGCTCAATATTTTTTGATGGGGTTTGTCTTTTCGTCGATGTTGTCCCGTCATCCGGGCATAATTGATATTTACCACATGTCGATGGTGCAACTCAGTCTTACCATGTTGTTCATGTCTATTGGATCGGCTCTGACGACTCCTTTCTGTGGCTATTTGCAGGGAAGGTATGGATGTAAGAAATTGTCGGGCATGGGGTATGTCTATCTCGCCATGTTGCCCTTCTTGGCTGTCATGCCCAATATTGTGGTGTTGTATCTCTTCTGCATGCTCTATGGGGCGGCGGTCTGCATCACGGATATTTCTGTAAACGGCAACTCCATCATTGTGGAGCATGCCTACAAGCGTCCGATTATTGCCATGTTCCATGCCTTTTTCTATGTGGGCATGTGTGCAGGCGCCTCTTTGGGAATTCTTTTCTTGTCGTTGGGCGTCTCTGTTTTTGCGCATTTGCTGTTGGTTTCAGTCTCGGCCCTCTGTTCCTTCTATTATATCCGTACTTTCTTTTTGAAGGAGACTCCCTCGAAGGAGTATCGTTCAGGGGGATTCCGCTTCCTGTTGCCTAAGGGCTTGTTGCTCTTGATCGCTTTCGTGGCTTTGTTGGGACGGGTGGTCGAAGGGGCTGTCTCCGATTGGAGTACGGTTTACATGAAGCATGTAATCGAATTTTCCGAGAATATGGCGCCGGCAGGATTGGCTATCTATTCGGCATTTATGGCGTTGGGACGATTCTTTGGGGATGCAGTCCGCAGTCGTTTCTCGGCTCCGACCATATTGTTGGGTAGTTGTGTCATTACTGCTTTGGGATTGGCGCTACTTGTGTCGAGTCTTCTCCCTTGGCTCTCTATCGGGGGCTTGTTGGTCTCTGGCTTGGGAATCTCATGTCTTGTGCCGGTGATTTATAGTTTGGCAGGAGAACAGAAGGATGTGACTCCCGCTATGGGGTTGGCAATGGTCAATACGGTCAGCGGAACAGGCTTCTTGTTTGGCCCCGTTGTCATTGGATTCATCGCAGATGCGTCGTCTATGCGTGTTTCGTTCCTTTATGTCTTAGGTCTTGTCTTTGGCATGATGCTTCTCTCTGCTATCCTGAAAAGAAAAACCGCTAAGATTTAGCGGTTTGCGACTTTCGTTTCGGGTCGGAGAGGAACAGAGCTTACCATAATTGAGGCAACTCGGTGTTGGCCAAGGCCTTGTAGATGGCTTCGATGTAGAACCAAAGGAAGACGATGCCCAAGGCTAATTTCGCTCCTGTGGAGACTAGGAATCCAATGAAGGAGCCTATTCCGGATCGGAGTGCGTCACCTGTGTCTTTCCCTTCGATGAGTTCACCCACTACCGCACCGACAAAAGGGCCGATGATGAAGCCATAGGGGATGGGCGAAAAGATTCCGACAAAAAGGCCGAGGATACTACCCCAGATGCCCTTTTTGCTTCCGCCGAATTTTTTTGTGCACCAAGCCGGTCCGAAGAAATCAAGGACGAAGACAATCACGCAGGCGAGGAAAGTGATGATGAGAAACTCGGTCGAGTATTGCACTTTCTCCGTGAAATGGAGTAGGATTAGTCCCGCATAGCTGCAAGGACTGCCTGGGATGCCGGGAACGATGCTTCCGACCAATCCGATGACCATGAGGATTCCTGCAATGACGAAAAGTAGTATGTCCATCTTTTTTTCATTCTTAATTTGTGTTATTAACTAATTGTGGCATAGTTGTTTCCAACGCTTTTCTGGAAAGGGTTTTGCTAACGCCATGTAAAGGTAGCATTTTTTTAGGAAAGGCACTTCTTTTTCTTTTTTTGAATTCTATTCTTGTCTTATGTTGTTAAATTTTGGATGCGTGTAAAATAATTAGTCGGAATGGTGCATTTTACGAAACTTTTTATAAATTTGCGCCTATAACTCTTGCCGTTAAGGGAAGAGGAGAACGTATAATTTGAGTAGGGGAATTACCTGTCTGCGTGGCAGTTGGCAACTCTCTAACGATTAAAAAAAGATAGCGAATGGACATACTTGATCAGAAGGATTCTCAACAAGTGCAGGATGAGACTTTGAATGTGGCTGCTGACCAGATTGAAAACCAAGGGGATAATATTATAGAGGAGTGTGAGGAAGACTCTGATGTAAATGTGGTTGTGGAAGATTTCAGTTCTTTGTCGTTGGCGGAACTTGTCTCTAAGGCAAAGTCCCTCACGGAAGGAGAGTTTGAGGAGTATGCTCCGTTGAAGGCTAATTTGGATTCCATCAAACACTTTTTCTATAAGCAATTACGGCTCAACAACGAGGAGAGTAAGAAGAAATTCTTGGAAGAGGGTGGCGTTGAAGAGGATTTCAAGGCACCTGTAGAACCGTTGGAGGCCGAGTTGAAGAGCGTGCTTTCCGCTTTCCGTGAGAAGAGAAATGCGGAGTTGCAACGTATAGAGAAGGAGAAAAACGATAATCTCGCCGCTAAAAACCGTATTTTGGAGGGACTGAAAGAGTTGTTGTCCAATGTGGAGGATTTTGGAAAGAAGATTCCTGCCTTCCAAAAGTTGCAGCAGGAGTGGAAAGAGGTAGGACAGGTTCCTGCTTCAGACGTGGCGGATTTGTGGAAGAATTATCAGTTGTGTGTAGAGCAATTCTACGACAATTTAAAGATAAACAACGAGTTGCGTGAGTATGACTTCAAGAAGAATCTGGAGTCTAAAACCAATTTGTGTGAGCAGGCTGAAGCTTTGGCTGAGGTCTCTGACGTGGTGGAGGCTTTCAAGAAATTGCAAGCTTTGCATGACGAATGGAGGGAAGTCGGTCCTGTTTCCAAGGAGAACCGCGAACCTATCTGGAACCGTTTCAAGGCTGCTTCTACGGTAGTGAATAAGCGCCACCATGATTATTTCGATGCATTACGCGAGGAGCGATTGAACAATTTGGCGAAGAAGACGGCACTTTGCGAAAAGGTGGAGGCTGTCGATATTACCTCTCTTTCCTCTTATAAGGATTGGCAGGATCAGACGGATGCCATTGTCGAAATCCAAGGCGAATGGAAGAAAATCGGTTTTGCTCCAAGCAAGAACAACGAGGCTATTTACGAACGCTTCCGTGCCGCTTGTGATAAGTTCTTCAATGCGAAGAACGACTTCTACAAGGATTCTAAGGAGAAGTTGGCCGCAAATCTGGAAAAGAAAATCGCATTCTGCGAAAAGGCTGAGGCTCTGAAGGATAGCGAGGATTGGAAGGGTACGACGGATAAGTTGGTTCAACTGCAGAAGGAGTGGAAGACGATTGGCGCAGTTCCTAAAAAGCATTCCGATGCTGTTTGGAAACGTTTCGTGGCTGCGTGCGACTATTTCTTCGAAAGAAAGAATGAGCAACAGAAGGCGTTGAAGAACGACCAAGAGGAGAACCTGAAGAAGAAAAAGGCTTTGATCGGACAAATCAAGGCAATCGAAATCGGGGAAGACCACAACGAGGCTTACAAGACCTTGAAAGGCTTGATCGCAGAGTGGAATGAGGTCGGTCACGTGCCGTTCCGGGATAAGGATAAGATTTATAAAGAATATAAGGCTGCTATCGATGAAAAATTCGACAAGTTGAATTTGGATCAGGCCGCAAGGCGTATGGATGTGTTCAAATCCAATTTGGAGGAGATGGCCGAGAAGGGTCAGCAGAAATTGCTCGGCGAGCGTAAACGTTTGGTTCGCTTGTATGACTCTTTGTCTTCGGACATCGCGACAGCGGAAAACAACATCGGTTTCTTTTCTGCGAATTCAAAAGGTGCTGTTGGTTTGATTAAGGAGATGGAACGTAAGATTGAGAAATTGAAGGAGGAAAGAAATCTTGTGCTTGAAAAGATCAAAATGTTGGAGGATACTGTAAAATAAGGTGTTAGGGAGTCCTCGAAACGGGGACTCCCGATGCCTTTCAAAGAAAGTAAGCCTGTATTTTTTGTCAGTGATGACAATCTGTTGTGGAATGTTTTTTGATATATTATATAACTTATAGTACTAATTAAATAAAGTTTTAAAAGATGAAACCTTTTGACGAAAATTGGCAACAGGATTCCGGGAGGAATTTCAGTGCCGACCGAGATGGCGAAAACCAAGGTGAAAAGAAGAGTTTTAACCCTAATTTTTCAAGTGATAATAGGTTGAACTCTGGAGCTAAGCGTCCAAGAAAGAGAATCAGTGAGACTAGGTTTAACGTAGAGAACGATTATTCGTCTAACAATAGACCTAATTATCGTTCAAACTCTGATTATCAGCCTCGTCGCAACAACCAGGATGGAGAAGGCGGTTATCAGCCACGTAACAACTACAACAACAATCGTGGTGGCTATAACAATAACCGTGGTGGCTATAACAACAACCGTGGTGGCTACAACAACAACCGTGGTGGCTACAATAACAATGGCGGTGGTTATAACAACGGCTACAACAATAACGGCGGTTACAACAATAACCAAGGTTATGGTAACAATGAGGGTGGCTATAACAACGATGGCGGCTACAATAATGGTGGTGGCTACAACAATAATAACAATGGCGGCTACAACCGTCGTCCAAACAATGGCGGTTACAATAACCGCGGCGGTAATGGCGGTTACAACAACCGTGGTAACAACCGTGGCAACAACAATCGCGGTAATAACCAGAAGCCTAAGGCTCCTAAATACAATCCACAAAAGCAGATTGAATACCGTTCTATCATAGTGGATCCTAATGAACCAATCCGTTTGAATAAGTTCCTCGCAAACGCAGGTGTTTGTTCAAGACGTGAGGCAGATGAGTTGATCCAAGCTGGCGTTGTTTCCGTAAATGATGTGATTGTCTCTGAGTTGGGTACGAAGATTCTTCGTGGTGACAAGGTGATGATCCACGACCAATTGGTGGCTCCTGACAAGAAGGTTTACATCTTGTTGAACAAGCCTAAAGATTGTGTGACGACCAGCGATGATCCATATGCTAAGTTGACCGTTATGGATTTGGTTAAGAATGCTTGCAATGAGCGTATTTACCCAGTAGGTCGTTTGGATAGAAATACGACTGGTGTCTTGTTGTTGACAAACGACGGTGATTTGGCAGCTAAGTTGACTCACCCTAAGTACAACAAGAAGAAGATTTACCAAGTCTCTTTGGATAAGCCATTGGAGCAAGAGCATTTTGACCAATTGTTGCAAGGTATCATGTTGGAGGATGGTGAAATCAAGGTCGATGCTTTGAATTTTGTCGATGAGGCTGATTTGAAGAAGGTTGGCGTTGAGATTCACTCAGGAAGAAACCGTATCGTTCGTCGTATCTTCGAGCATGTGGGTTACCGTGTGACTCGTTTGGACCGTGTCTATTTCGCAGGTCTTACTAAGAAGAACTTGCGTAGAGGCCAATGGCGTTTCTTGACCGAGAAGGAAGTGAACATGCTTCGTATGGGTGCTTTTGAATAATCGTTAGATTCTATAAATGGACAAAGGGCGGAGATTTTTCTTCGCCCTTTGTTGTGTTAATGGGTGCAAGGCAGGCTTTTTCTCTGCCTCGTAATCGATAGGGAAACTACCTCTTCCTCCTCCAATTCATCATATTCCGGCCCGTTTCCGCATGTTTCCCTTGATGTTCTCGGCAAATAGCCAAGAATCGGCAAAATGGAGATTTCCGAACGGGAATGGTTCCTTGATCTTTTCGTCGTAGCAGACGTTGGGGTCAACATCCTTACAGACGAGGAAATGGTTCTCTATGCGTGCGCTTGTGTAGTGGGGCGTTGTGGCGTACCCTCGCTTCTCCTTGCTGTATCGGACAATCCCTTTGTGCAACTCTTGGGGAGCCAAACTGCCGTCCGTCTTCCAATTGAGCGGATTTATGCAGACTTGGGTTCTGGCGAGCAGGGGAGAGATGGCGTCGAGGCTGGTCACTGAGTTGTAGGAGATAACGCACCCTCTGTCTAATTCGCCCGTTGCAGGTTTCACTCTGTCGGGAAATTTCTCCAAAACCTTCGTTGTGATTTCATATCCCATGAGGTAGGCAGCGACCATTTGTCCGAGCTGCTTCTCCGTCATTCCCCTTTTGATCAATTCTAGCAGCATTAGGGAACCTTGGCTGTGCCCTAGTAGGATGAAGGGACGCCCTTGGTTGAAGTGCTCCATATAGTATTGGAATGCCTTTTGGATGTCGCCAAAGGAGAGTTTCGCCTTCCGTTTGTGTTCCTTTTGACTCATGGCGAAGACCTTGGTCGTCATCTGTCGGTAGTAGGGGGCGAAGAAGTTGAAGTCGCCGGCGGCATACACAGTTTTGTTGTAGGATTGGTTTTTGGTGGCCGCCTTCCGTACTTTGGGTTTGGAGATGTCCGTATAGCAGGGCACGTCTCCTTTATTGCTGAGAGGTTCGGAGTTGATGGTGGGGTAGACGTAGAAGATGTCTATCCCTTTCCCGATGTATTGAGAGGAAAATTCGAACCAATATTTTTCTTGGGAATAATCAATTTTCATGTTATCTCTGTTTTTCTGACGCAAAAATAGAAATATGATTCTGAAATAGCAATTGACGAACTAGGGAGAAGTCGTTTAATTTCTCTATGAGGGCAAGCCGATGGTCATGATGTTTCGTTTTTGGGTGTGCAATAAGAATTCTAAGCTTGTAGGAATTTTTGCTGTTTTTTTCTGTTGAAGGACTTTTTTAGGTGCGTATCCCCTCTTTTTTATGTGGATAATTTGAAAATCCATGTGGACAAATTGCAAAAAGTGGCCATTTCATCGAAAAATCCACATCGTTTTTTAATTTTTGAACATGCCCCGGGAGACAAATGCTTAAAATTGCAATGTGGATGAGAGAGAAAGAGTTCTTGAAATCTCAGACACTTTTTGATTTGACCCTATTATATAAATATACTATATCCAAAACCTTATCTCTGCTACCTGTGGAAAACACGGCGTTTTGGAAAAAACGCAAAAAAGCCTCGGATTCAGTCCGGGGCTTTTTTTGTGTGTGGCCGGGCTGCTCTTTTTTATTGCTAAATTTGTGTGTCCCGTTTTTTTTTTTTTTTTCTTAGCACCGTTATATTTGTGGATTCCTTTTGGAAACACAGTTGTTATTTATGAATTTCAAATGAATTGCTTATGAAGTTACGGTTTACTTGTCTATTGGCTCTGTTGGCTATGCAGGTTGTCTCCTATGCCAAAGATTTCGCTCCGCTCGGAGCGCAATGGATTTATGAATTCGATTCTCAGCGGGCTCCAATGGCTTATAGTACGGGAACAGTCACCTATACCGTGACGAAGGATACGCTGATTGGGGATATCAATGCTAGGAAGATTGAGGGGGTGCGTATTACGCCTCATGGCTACCATGAGATTGAACGAGACACTACGGTCGAATCCCCTATGTATGTCTATAATGAAGGTCCGAAGGCTTATCTCAGTCTGGATGGGAAAACCTTCCATTTGTATTTTGATTATGGATTGTCAGAAGGCGATGAGGTGGAGATTGGTCCTTTTAGTTCAGACTGCCCTGAAGGTACACGGTTGAAGGTGCAATCAATTTCATTGGATGAAAAAGGGTTCAAGAAATATCGGTTTGAGTTGGCTGGAGAGGAGCAATATATACTTGAGTTGGGCGGTTCGAAATATGGATTTTGGCCTGTCATTGGGATGGCTACTGGAGGAGGTCAGCTACTGAAGAGTTACACCGAAAATGCCACAAGGGTGGAGCTCGTCCCGAAGGAAGCAGGTTTTGCCATTTATCCTAATCAGACGAAGGACGAACTGATAATCCGTTCCAATCAAAAAATTTCGGAAGTTCGAATCTATAGTGGTGCGGGTGCTCTCGTGCACAAAGGACGGACTGAAAAGGTGTCGATGGTGGGCATTAGCGCAGGGGTTTATACAATATCTATCGAGTTCGAAGACGGTAATAGGGTGGTGGAGACTTTCTTGAAATAATTATATCTTTATGGCAAGGGCTGTCTTCTTGGCGGCTCTTTGTCGTGAAGAGGCTTTGGCTTATTCTAAAATTGGATTTAAGATGTTCGATACATAATCCTTTTTTCGATAGATTTTGTCGTTCCTTTTTCGCCAAACTGTTGAAACGCAATTTTTTTGTCTGTTCGTGCTGCGGTAAATGTTAAATCGGAATGGATTTGCCCATTGGGTTGGTAGGTTTTCTGAGGGGGTGAAAAAAGATCTTTAGAATGGCTTTTTGATAAGATTTAGGAAGTTTTTTGCCTATTATAATGTTGATTTATAGTTTTCTATGTTGAATAGATTTCTGTGATGTTAACCCTCTCACCTAAAAAAGAAAACAAATTTTGTCTTTTGCTAAATATATTTATATCTTTGCATTCGGTTTTAAGGTTCTTGTTGAATCCTTGGAAAAGGTTCATATAGAATTGTCTGAGGCTTATTTCTTATTCTATCAAAAGAATTGGGGCATTACCTGCTAATAAGTGGAGAAAAGATGGGCTCGATATAATTTGATTAGGAGAGGATTTGTGCGCTACATTGAAAATTTGTAGGAGATTTGGCGTTTTTCAAGCCTTTGAGTAGTGATAATTAATAAGTAGGTATGATTAAAAAGATTTTAGTTGCCAATAGAGGTGAAATAGCGATTCGTGTGATGCGCTCTTGTAAAGAGATGGGAATACACACCGTAGCTGTTTACTCTGAGGCGGACAGGACATCTCGCCATGTGTTTTATGCAGACGAGGCTTGTTGTATCGGTGGTGCGGCGGCAAGGGAGAGTTATCTTGACATCGAGAAGATAGTGGCGGTTGCTAAGAAGTTTGGTGCTGATGCCATCCATCCAGGATATGGATTCTTGTCTGAGAATGCTGAATTTTCGCGCAGGTGTAAGGAAGAAGGCATCATTTTCATTGGTGCTCCGGAATTTGCGATGCGCAAGATGGGCGACAAGATTTCAGCCCGTCAAATGATGATTGATGCGGGTGTCCCTGTTGTTCCTGGTACTCAAGAAGGTTTGGATACGGTAGAGGATGCAGTCCGCACGGCAAAGGAAATCGGTCTTCCTGTTATGTTTAAGGCTTCCGCAGGTGGAGGCGGTAAGGGTATCCGTTTGGTATACGAGGAGAGTGAAATCGAGAATGCTTATCTTACTTCAAAGTCGGAGGCAATTTCCTCTTTCGGAGACGGTACCATCTACGTAGAAAAGTATATTGAATCACCTCATCATATAGAGTTCCAGATTTTGGGCGACCAGTTCGGAAATGTTGTTCACCTTTGTGAGCGTGAGTGTTCTGTTCAACGTCGTCACCAAAAGGTGTTGGAGGAGTCTCCTTCTCCATTGATGACCCCTGAGTTGCGTGCCGAGATGGGTGCGAAGGCTGTGGCTGCCGCAAAGGCTGTCAAGTACGAGGGAGCTGGAACGATCGAGTTCTTGGTGGACGATAATTTGAATTACTACTTCTTGGAGATGAATACACGTCTTCAGGTAGAGCACCCAATTACGGAGGAGGTCGTTGGTGTGGATTTGGTCAAGGAGCAAATCAATGTCGCTAACGGATTGCCATTACGTTTCAAGCAAGAGGACATTAAGCAACGTGGTCACGCCATCGAGTGCCGTATCTGTGCGGAGGATGCTGACAACGGATTCATCCCTGCTCCAGGTATCATCAAGCAACTTACGGAGCCGTTGGGTATCGGTGTCCGTGTGGATAGCTTCGTTTATGACGGTTATGAGATCCCTATGCACTATGACTCCATGATTGGTAAGTTGATTGTGTGGGCAGTAAACCGTAAGTATGCCATCGAGCGTATGCGCCGTGTGTTGTACGAGTACAAGATTACGGGTGTCAAGACGAACATCAGCTATTTGCGCAAGATTATCGATGTGCCTGATTTCCAAAATGGACATTATAATACCAACTTCTTGAAAGACAACGAGGAGTTGTTAAGTGGAGAGAAGCAGATTAAGTTGGAGCACGATCCTGAGTCTGAGAATATAGCCGTCATCGCAGCATATATTGATTATATCGTCAATTTGGAGGAGAATTCACCAAAGACGGGCAACGGCGATAATCGCCCAATCAGTAAATGGCGCGAGTTCGGTAAGCGTTCGGGAATGATTAGAATTTAATCGAATCCTCTTGGGTAGGATCACTTAGTTAGGTCGTTTTTAATTTCATTTTAATGGAAGTACGAATAGGAGATAGAACTGCTGAAGTCGAGTTGATCAGCAAAGATGACAACAAGGTCAGCATCAGCATAGACGGAAACATCTACGATGTAGACATCGTAATGGCCGAGAATGGCTTGTGTTCCATCATAACGAAAGACGGTAAGTCTTATAATGCGGAAATCAAACGTCCGAATAAGGATAAGGAGTATACGGTGAACGTGTTGTTCGATTCTTACCAAGTGGAGATGATCGACTTGCATACGAAATACTTGAGAAGCAGGAAGAATGCGGAATCGGGTGCTGTGCAAGACAGAATATTCTCTCCAATGCCGGGCAAGGTCATCAAGATTTTGGTGAACAAGGGCGACCGTGTGGAGGCGGGTACATCCGTCATCATCGTTGAGGCAATGAAGATGCAGAGTGAGTACAAGGTGAAGAATGCAAGTATAATTAAAGATATTCATGTGGCGGAAGGCGATACGATTAAGGGCGACGAGACATTGATTTCATTGTCTCCAGTTACTGAGTAAATCCGCAATGAACTTATAAATTATCAGAAATGAATCAGCAGACAATTGATTTTATAGAAAGAGACAAGACTGCCGAATTGGGTGGTGGTCAGGCTAAAATTGACAAGCAGAAAAGTGCTGGCAAACTCACGGCAAGGGAGCGTATCAATATTCTTTTGGATAAGGGTACGTTTGTCGAATTGGATAAGTTCGTCATTCACCAATGCCATAATCTGGGTATGGAGAAGACCTTCATCGATGGTGATGGTATCGTTTCCGGTTATGGAAAAATCGACGGTCGTTTGGTGTATGTATATGCCTATGACTTTACGGTTTTCGGCGGTTCTTTGAGCCGTACGAATGCGAACAAGATTGTCAAGGTTCAGAAGTTGGCCTTGAAGATGGGTGCTCCTATCATCGCTATCAACGACTCGGGTGGTGCCCGTATCCAAGAGGGTGTAGGTAGCTTGGCTGGTTATGGCGACATCTTCTACCAAAATACAATCTCTTCTGGTGTCATCCCTCAGATTTCTGTGATCATGGGTCCTTGTGCGGGTGGTGCTTGCTACTCTCCTGCTTTGACTGACTTCATCTTCATGGTGAAGGAGAAGAGCCATATGTTCGTAACAGGTCCGGATGTAGTTCGTTCAGTGACGAACGAGGTAGTGGATAAGGAGCAGTTGGGCGGCGCTTATACGCACAGCACGAAGAGTGGTGTTTCCCACTTCTTGGGCGAGACGGAAGAGGATACGTTGATGATGGTTCGTGAGTTGCTTAGCTTCTTGCCTTCCAACAACATGGAGGATGTCCCTTATATGAACACGGGTGATAGCCCGTTGCGTGAGGAGGAGAGCCTCAACACCTTGATTCCAGAGGATCCAAGCAAGCCTTACGATATGAAGGAGTTGATCAACGCTATCGTCGATGGCAACAACTTCTTTGAGGTAATGGCTAATTTCGCACAAAACATCATTATCGGTTTCGCACGTATGGACGGAAAGACGGTCGGTATCGTGGCTAACCAGCCTGCAGTTCAAGCCGGTGTCTTGGACATCGACTCTTCTGATAAGGCGGCTCGTTTCATCCGTTTCTGCGACTGCTTCAATATTCCTGTCATCACGTTGGAAGACGTGCCTGGTTTCTTGCCTGGCTGTACGCAAGAGCATAACGGTATCATCCGTCACGGAGCGAAGATCGTTTATGCGTATGTGGAGGCAACCGTTCCTAAGGTGACGTTGATTACTCGTAAGGCTTACGGTGGTGCTTACATCGTGTTGTCAAGTAAGCATACGGGTGCTGATGTCAATTTCGCTTATCCTGGTGCTGAGATCGCCGTTATGGGTGCTGCCGGTGCGGTGAACATCTTGTACAGAAACAAGTCGGAAGAGGAGAAGGCTGAGTTGACGAAGAACTACGAGAAGCAATTCTCTAACCCTTATCGTGCGGCTGAGTTGGGCTATGTGGATGAAATCATCCTTCCTTCCCAAACTCGTGCTAAGATGATTCAGGCATTGGATATGACTCAAACGAAGATTCGTACTAATCCTGCGAAGAAGCACGGTAACTTGCCGTTGTAATCGGAATTCAATTTTATTCTATAGAGGGCTGGGGCGTTTGCTTCAGCCCTTTTTCGTCGGATACTCCTTGATGAAGGTTAATTAAATCGTCGGCCTTTTGTCTGATTCTTATTTTTTCTCTAATTTTGGTTTGCTGAAAAATTCGGATGAGTTCTACCGATCGTTTTTCCAATCCCTTTAGGGTGTCTGTGAGGCGGCATGGCGAGCTCATTCTTTAACTAAAACTAATAACATAAAATAGTAGTATGAAGAGTTTTGTCGGATTCTTGGCAAGCCTTTCGCTTGCTTCCCTGGTGCTTACCTCTTGTGGTGGAGGTGCGGCTCCAACAGAAAACCATCCAGAATGTGGAAATCAAGCCCCATCGACAGCTTTCGAGTTGGGTAACGGTGTCAATGTCAGCCATTGGTTGTCTCAGTCGCCTATTCGTGGCGAGGAGCGTGCCCAAATGATTACGAAGAAGGATTTCGATTCCATCGCTGCCATGGGCTTTAAGCATGTCCGCCTCCCAATCGATGAGGAGCAGTTGTTCGATGAAAAGGGCAATACCCTTGCCGATGGTATGGATCTGCTCCATAAGGCCATCAATTGGACGTTGGAGAACAATATGAACATCATCGTCGATTTGCATATCGTTCGTTCTTACCATTTCAACAGCGAGAACGAGAAGCCGAATACGTTGTTTACGGATTCATTGGCTCAGCAGGATTTCTTGCGGGTTTGGAGGTGTTTGCAACAAGAGTTGGCTCAATACCCGAACGACCGCTTGGCTTACGAGATCTTGAACGAGCCTCAAGCGCCTACTTGTGCCGCATGGAACGAGTTCGTGGCTAATTATATCGCTGAGATTCGAAAGACGGAGCCTAATCGTGCCTTGGTCATCGGATCTAATTATTGGCAAAGCACCACCTCTTTCGACTCTTTGTCGGTTCCAGAGGGTGACAAGCGACTCATCCTTAGTTTCCACGACTATATGCCTTCTTTGATTACGCATTATCGTGCGCCATGGACGGTTCAGAAGGATTATACGGGCGAGGTGCAGTATCCTGGACATTCTCTTCCTGACACTTCTGTCTATAAGGATATGACTCCGGAGCAGGTGAAGATATTCAGAGGATTCAACAGCAAGGAGTATAACAAGGCTGCTTTGGAGGAGGAAATCATGGAAGCTATCAATGTGGCTGATTCACTTGGCTTACAACTCTATTGTGGTGAGTTTGGTGTCTATCCGAACTACATCAATCCAGAGATTCGTTTCCGTTGGTACAACGATATGGTTGACATCTTCCGTGAGCACAACATTGCCAATGCGCATTGGTGCTACAAGGGTGATTTCCCTATCGTGAAAGAGGATGGCTCAAGAAATGAGTTGCCAGCTATTTTGACGAAATGATTTTTCTATGATATAGGTGGATGGGTTGTCGTTGGGCAACCCATTCTTTTTTTAGCCTAGATGGTTAATCTGTTTTTGAAGTTCTATTGTCTGCCAAAGTCAGCCTTGGATGGCCTCATCTTGGGTGGAATTGGGTTGTCCCAAATCCTCTTCTAGGTCATTCTTCTCTTGGGCGGTAGGGACAATACAGCTGACGCACACAACTCCAATCAAGCAGGCTATTGCGACAATTAGACGGGGCAGGGAAGCCTCTAGAAAGAAAAATATGGAGAGGCTGCTCATCGAGACCATCATTCCTATTGCCATGACTTTCCCTCGAACGGAGAGTCCTTTGTTCTTCTCGTAGTTCCGAATGTATCTCCCTAACCAAGAGGAGAGCAGCCAAGCTCTCATGCGGGGACTGCTGTGATAGAAGAGCCACGATGCTAGCAGAAGGAAGGGGGTGGTGGGCAGACCAGGAACGACAACCCCTATGCCTCCCAATCCGACACAGAGCGTGCCTAAGACAATAAAAACGATTCTTTTCATTCCAAATTCATATCTGCTGCAAAGATAGGCAATTTGGATTAAAAACGGAGAATGAGCGTATAACTTAGTAGATTGCTAATTTAGATCGTTTTATGGACACTTGCCATGATACTCAATTGGTTGGATTTTCGGAGAGGCTCTTTCATTTAAGACACATAGAATCTGTTTTCATAGGATCTTTGAGGTATTAGATGTGCCTTTCCCCATAGGCTGGAAGCCAATGTGTGCAAGTCGTTGATGCAAAAACTCCTTCTGACTCATTTCCCTTTTATAAGACTAATTGGAAAGAACTTTCAACTATACAGAAATGTGAAGTGAAATTTCTGTGTCTATTTGCGAATAATGATTTGAAAAAATAAGATATATTTGTATAATGTTGTATCTTATCAGAAAGAATATGAAAAAAATAGCACTTCCCTTTCTCCTCAATGCAGTTATTGCCTTGAATACGATGGCGGCGGATTGGAAGCCGATCAGCATCACCTCTCATGTGACGAACGTGCAACCCATGACGGGGTTGGTGTTATGGCCCGACGAAGCCGAGGATCGTTATGCTACTTATGGACAGAGTCATGCTTTGGAATATTCGTATGTGGCGCCCTGCAAGGTGGTGACGGGTTGCAAGGATGATGGTACAATACAATACGATTGGGGCTACCTTGAGAATCTCCTCAATGACATCAAGAGCCGAGGCCACCAGGCTGTGCTCCGCTTCTTCTACGAATATCCGGGCGAGAAGATGGTGGATGGTAATGTAGGTACGACGGGTGTCCCTGCCTATATCAAAGCCATGGAGGGGTATAAAGAGACCAGTAAAAAGGTGAAAGGAGATGGTTTTACCTACTATGCGGATTGGAGCAACGATGAACTGAAACGTTTTACTAAGCAGTTCTATGCCGATTTTGCCCAAAAATATGAAACGGATCCTCGCATCGCTTTCGTGGAGGTGGGTTTTGGCCATTGGTCGGAGTATCACATATACGATGAGAATGGTGTCAATATAGTTTTTGATGGTAATTTTCCCTCAAAGGCCTACCAGAAGGAGTTCTTCCTACATCTTTCAAAGGTGATGGCAAACATCCCATGGGCAATCAGTATCGATGCGGCGGATGATGAGTATACTCCTTTTGCGGATGACAAGGATTTGCGGAAGTTGGAGTTTGGCTTGTTCGACGACTCCTTTATGCACGAGGGGCATGAGAAGAAATCGAAAGATGGATACAACGAGGAGTGCTGGGAAATTATGGGCGAAAATCGTTGGAAAACGGGTGTCTGTGGTGGCGAGATAAGCTATTATAGTGATTCGGACCAAGAGAAATTCACCAACCCTAAAGGAATGTATGGGTATACGTGGGAGGATCAGGCGAAAAAGTATCATATCACGTTTATGCTAGCGAACAACAATCCATCGGGAAAGAATTCGTACAACAACGCTACTCGTTTCAAGGAATGCAGTATGGCTACGGGGTATCATTTCGTGGTTACGAAATGCCTAAGTGATGGTAGTCAAACCAAAATCACGGTGGAGAATAGTGGTGTGGCGCCGCTCTATCGGGACGCCTATTTCGCAATCGGTTCCATTCGTTCGGCTGAGTCGCTACGGGGCTTGTTGCCTGGCGAATCGATTGACGTCATCATCGATGCCGCTTTGGAATGCGACAATCGTGGACGTGCTCTTTCCAACCCTGTGATTGTTAGTGATTATATCCTCGATACGCAGGTTATCGAATATGACTGTGATATTGAATTGACGGAAATTCAAGAGATAGGTCAGTCGAACCGGGAGGAGGATGGTCAGCGGTATAACTTGTTAGGCAAGAGGGTCTCTGGTGATTATCGCGGCTGTGTCATTGTGGACGGAAAAAAATTATTGAACAAATAAAGGCGTTGGAAGCCCTAGTTTTAGATTTTGAGAGATTGTTATAACTAATATTGATAGACGGATGAAAAAGATAATTGTCTTGGTCTTGGCGGTCCTTGCGCTTGTCGCATTTTTCTATTTCAGGACAGCAAAGAATTTCATGAATTGTGAGTTCCAGTTCGAGCGTGTTTCGAAGGTGCTTGTGGCGGGTGTGGATATTACCCATGTGGATGGAGTGAATAAGTTGAACATTATGGATGCGGCTAAGTTGTATGCTGCCGTCAATGGGGGAAATTTGATGATGGATCTTGACGTAGATTTGCGTGTCAAGAACCCGAACGAAGAGCCTGCACAGTTGGATGGCATGGATTATCTCCTTTGGATTGACGATAGGCAGGTGGCTGAGGGTTCGTTGGAGCAGAAGGTCACCATCCCAGCCAAAGAGGAGCAGACGGTCAATTTGCCGGTTAGAGTCGATTTGAAAGATGTCTTGACTTCCGATAAATTAGATGTGATAGCAGATTTCGTCTTCGGTCTTGCTAGCGACAATGTGGATGCCAGCAGGGTGAAAGTCTCCCTGAAGCCTTATTTCACGATTGCAGGAGAGACGGTTAAATTTCCTTCCTATATCACGGTTGGCGGTGATCAGATGATGCCTAAAAAGTAGGTTTCGTGAGTCTTGCTCGAAAGTAAGGTATATAAAAAAGAGGGTGTGTCTAAATTCAATTTTGACACACCCTCTTTTGTTTCTTGACTGTTTGGTTATTTTAGGTAATCGACAATCTCCTTGGCGAAGTCGGATAGGGTAGTGTCTCGGGCGCCCATGACAAGAATGGCGTCGCCGGGTTGACACTTCTCTTTGAGGTAAGGCAACATCTCCTTCCTGTCTGGGAAGAATTGGACTTGTTGACTCTTCTTTTGCATGGCTTCCGCCACGTCTGTGGAGGTCACGTCCCGACTGACGGTTCCGCCTGCGTAGTAGACGTCCGAAAGGATGAACGTGTCGCAGGAACGAAGGGCGGCAACCACTTCCTCCTCCAATTCCTTGTGCATGAACTTCAATGGACCGAATCCATGGGGTTGGAACCAAGCGAAAAGCCGTTTGCCAACTTGTTGGCAGGCTTTCATGGCGCAGACAACCTCGGCTGGATTGTGGGCGAAATCATCGATGATGAAGATGCCGTTGCTGGTGCCGCTCAGTTGGGTGCGGCGGTAGATGCCTTGGTAACTCTTCAAGGCCTTTGCGCTCTCTTCGATGGAGATGCCGACGGCGGAGCAGGCTGCAATGGCTGCAGTCGCGTTCTCCATGTTGTGGCGACCGATGACAGGAATCTCTACGCCTATATGGTTGCATTGGAAGGTTATGGAGAATCCCTCTTGCTTGAAGTCTGTGCTGTTGAAGCCTGCGTGGGTTGTCTCTGTTCCGAAGTCCAATCGGGTATCTTGTGAGAGCTGTTTGCTCATGGGGTGACTTTGGTTCACGATGAAGCAACGGCTGGTGTGTGATTTGAATTGACCGAACAAATCCATCAATTCGTCATACTCTTTGTGGTCGCGGTCTACGTTGAGCAGTAGGGCTATTTCGGGACGGTAGCCTACGATGGAGCCGTCAGACTCGTCTGCTTCGATGACCAACCATTCTCCTTTGTCTACCCATGCGTTTCCTGGGTATCCTTTCTCTTGGAGGACGGAGAGTCCAGCCCCGCTTATGATGGAGGGTTGAACGCCACATTGTTGCAGGATGTGGAAGATCATGGCTGTCGTCGTCGATTTTCCTGAGGTGCCTCCCACGGCAATTGTGCGTTTCGTCTTGGAGATTTCAGCCAACAGTTGCGAGCGTTTCATGACAGGGATGCCCAATGAGCGGGCCTTCTGCAGTTCTACGTTGCTCTCTTCGATGGCGGTGGAGATGATGAGGACATCTACGCTTGGGTCGATGCCCGAAGCATCTTGCAGATGGCAGTGAATGCCTTGTGCCTCGAATTGTTTCTTGATGAGAATTTCACCATCGTTGTTGAAGAGGCGGTCGCTTCCGGAGACGTTTTTGCCGATTCCTTTGAGGTATTGAGCGATGGCACTCATGCCTGTTCCTGCGATTCCTACGAAGAAAAAGTGGTTGTATTGTTCGTATTGTTCCATTGTCGTAAGTTGTTGTTTGGTCAACCGAAGAGGGCTTTGATGAGGTCGTTACGTCCCATCTTTCTCAGGTCGTTGATAATTTGTTTCTTGTATTCGGGTTTATACCAGAAGAAGAACTTCCGTTGGTCCAGTTTCTCCTGCGGGTTGCGAGGCGTCCATACTTTCTCTAGGGTGTAGGGATGGATTCCTGTGTAATAGATCTCTGTGGAGAGTGTCATGGGGGTTGGCGTGAAGTCTTGTACTTGCTCCAACCTGAAGTTCAATTTCTTGGTCTTGCAGGCGAGTTCGGCCATATCTTCCTGTCGGCAGCCGGGGTGGCTGGAGATGAAGTAGGGGATGATTTGTTGGTTCAGACCGTTCTTCTTGTTGATTTGGTCGAATACTCGCACAAAGAGTTCGAAAAGGGAGAACGATGGCTTCCTCATCATGTTCAGCACATTGTCCGAGGTGTGTTCTGGTGCCACCTTAAGACGGCCTGAAACATGTTTCGTAATCAACTCTTCTGTATATTTTTTGTGGCTTTGGTTTATCTTCTCGTCCTCTTCCTTGTTTAGGATGATGTCGTATCGGACACCGCTACCGATGAATGATTTCTTGATGCCAGGGATGCTGTCCACCTTCTTGTAGAGCTCGATGAGTCTTGTGTGGTCGGTGTTCAGGTTTTTGCAGATGGCGGGGTGGATGCACGAATAGCGTTTGCATTTGGCGCATTTGGACTCGTCTCGGCCTTTCATGCCGTACATGTTGGCGGAGGGACCTCCTAGGTCGCTCAAGTAGCCCTTGAACTCCGGATGGTCTTTGAGTCGTTCCACCTCTTTTAGGATTGACTCTTCCGTGCGTGAGACGATGTGTTTGCCTTGGTGGGCCGCAATGGCGCAGAAGGAGCAACCTCCGAAGCATCCACGATGAATGTTGACGGAGAATTTGATCATCTCGTAAGCCGGAAATTTCTTCCCTTTGTATTTAGGATGGGGTTGCCACGTGTAGGGCAGTTCGAACGATTCGTCGAGGGTCTTGCTGTCCATGAGGGGGAAGGGCGGGTTGATGACCACCGCTGTTTTTTCGTCGAGGCCTTGGATGAGGCGACGTGCGTGCATCTTGTTGGACTCCTCCTCCACGACACGGAAGTTCTTGGCCTGCTTCATCTTGTCTTTCAGGCACTCCTTATGGCTGAATAGCGTGAATGTCTCCGCGTCAGGATATTCCGGCACTTCATTTTTTTGAGATATGTAGGCGGTTTGAGGAATATCTTTCAGGTCATAGACGGTCTCGCCTTGTTTGAGTCGTGCGATGATATGCTTCAAGGGAAGTTCCCCCATACCGTAGATGAGCAGGTCGGCATGGCAGTCGGCCAGGATGGAGGGTTTCAACTCGTCGTCCCAATAGTCGTAGTGCGTCACCCGTCTTAGGGATGCCTCGATTCCGCCGACGATGATGGGGACATCGGGAAACAGTTTTTTCAGGATGTTGCAGTAGACGATGGTGGCACGGTCGGGACGGAAGCCTGCCTTGCCGTCGGGCGAGTAGGCATCGTCGGAGCGGAGTCGCTTGTTGGCCGTGTAGTGGTTGACCATGGAGTCCATGCATCCTGCACTTACGGCGAAGAAGTGGCGTGGACGTCCCAATTTCTTGAAGTCGCGGAGGTCGTCTCTCCAGTTGGGCTGCGGAACAAGTGCCACACGGAATCCCTCGTGTTCGATGATTCGGCCCACGACGGCTCCAGCAAATGAGGGGTGGTCTATGTAGGCATCGCCCGAGAATAGGACGACATCCACCTCATCCCATTTGCGAATTTCCAACTCCTTTTTGGTCGTCGGAAGAAAGTCTGTCAGTTGTACTTGTTTCATAACTCTTCTTGATGCATCCTGAACTTTGGATCCGCTGTTTCTCTTCTACAAACATACAAAAAAAGCCATAGAAAACTGATGACTCATTCGTCCAAAATTCATAATTAAACCTAACGGGCATACCAACGATTGTCGATATGCCCGTATCTGGTATTGTTCCCATTTCGTAGGAACAACAAAACTCAAAATCTATAACTTCTAACTCTTAATTTTCAATTTAAACGGTCAATGCATTAACCCTTCACTTTGAATTTCAGGATGACGCCTGATTCTCCTTTGACGGAGAGTGCGAAAGGAGTTCCTTCTATGATGCTGGATTGGAATTTGTCACCTGTGAGCAGGTCTGTGAATGTCACTTCCCCGTCAGACTCTATCTGGGTGATATTCACCTTGATATTCGCATCGTTGGCGTCAAAGTTGGCAATGATGAGGAGCCCCTCCTCTCCGCAGCGTCTGTAGAAGGCATATTGGCAACTTGAGTTGAAGTCGGGGTTCTCGTAGTTGAGATACATGAGGTCGAAGAAGGAGCCTTCTGAGATGGCTTTCTCCTTTCCGCAGATGTTGAGGAGTTTCTTGTAGAAGTTGCGGAGCTCTTTCTGTTCCTTGTCCAATTTTCCTCCGTCGAATTTGCCGTTGTTGCTCCATTTCTGGATGGAGTCGATAGCCCAATAGTCGAAGATGGTGGTACGTCCGTCTCGTCCGCTGAAGCCCTCTTCGTCCATGCCTCTTTCTCCCAATTCCTGTCCGCTGTAAATCATTACGGGACCTTGGGTCATCGTGGCGGAGATGATCATGGCTGGGATGGCGCGCTTTCCGTTTCCGGCGAAGAAATCGGATGCGATACGTTGCTCGTCATGGTTCTCCAAGAAGTTGAGCATGTTGTTTTGGATGATGCCCAATTGTTGCCAACAGTGGGTGATGCATCCAGGGTGGCGTTGCTTTTGTACGATGGCACGCAAGGTGTCGTACAGCCCCACTTTGTCGTAGAGGTAGTCGAACTTTCCTTCGTGGATGTACCGATAGTATTGATTAGGGTCGTATGTCTCCGCAATGAAGATAATCTTCTCGTTTTGCTCCTTTATCTTAGGAATCACCCAAGCCCAAAATTCGGAAGGCACCATCTCTGCCATGTCGCAACGGAAACCGTCGATGCCGAGGCTTGTCCAGAAACTGAGGATGTCAGCCATCTTCTTCCATGTGTCGGGAGTCGTGCTGAAATCCTTATATTGATAGTTGTGGTAGTCTACGCCGTAGTTCAACTTGACGGTCTCGTACCAATCGTAGGCTGATGGGTTATTCCCGAAATAGTCGTTTCCTGTTGCCTTGGCTGGAAACTCCACATAAGGAGCCTCGTCGCCTTCGTAGGCCTTGATGCGAGGTTCGAAGTTTTGTCCCGGCAAGTAGTAGAAGTTGTTGTTCTTGTCGAAGAAAACCTCTTGGATGTCGTTCTCGCCCAAATCTTTTACGCCTTCAGGTTTCGCGTCTGACTTGTATTGGCGTGCCACGTGGTTGGGAACGAAGTCCATGATGACCTTCAAGCCGGCCTTGTGCGTGCGTTGGATGAGGGCTTTGTATTCGTCCATCCTCTTTTTCACGTTGTTAGCCAAGTCGGGATCCACATCGTAGTAGTCTTTGATGGCGTAGGGCGAACCGGCCTTTCCCTTTACGATGAAGGGGTGGTCTTTGGCAATGCCTTCCTTTGTGTAGTCTGTCTGGGTGGCATGCTCAATGACTCCCGTGTACCAAATGTGGGTCGCACCCAAATCCTTGATTTCCTTCAAGGCCTTTTCGGTGAAGTCGTCAAACTTTCCGCATCCGTTTTCTTCTATGCTCCCGTTGGGGGTTAGTTGGGTTTTCTTGTTTCCAAAAAGACGGGGCATTACTTGGTATATGACTATTTTTTCGCTCATTTCAGTTCTTTTAAAATTGCCTCTAAAAATACAGAAAAAAGAGTTAGTTTGAACAAAAGATATGTAAAAATATTTTAGTGTTTTACGACATTTTTCTATGGAAATAGGCTTCCTGTTTTCCTTATTCTTGCGATAGTTGTGCGAAGACTGTCTTTCTGAATTGGCGGTGGAGAAATCTGCATCGTGCACATCCGAACCTCCAAGGGGTGGCATGACACAGACACGGGTGTGCCCCCGTGGGCAATTAAAAAAGCGACAACTGCCGGTTCTCTTCCATAGGCGTTTGACAGATGGATTGAACGGGACATCCGTTGCATTGGGGAGCATTGAAGGTGCAGACTCTTCTCCCTAGCAGGGTGAGTCGGTTGGCTTCGCAGATCCAGCGCTCTCGGGGGATGAGGAGGCAGAGCTCTTTCTCAATTCCTTCGGGTGTGCTGGTGGAGACCAGTTTTAAACGCTGACTGACACGTGCCACGTGCGTGTCTACCGGGATGGCAGGGATATGGAAGGCATGTGCCAAAATTGCGTTGGCAGATTTCCGACCGATGCCGGGGAGTGCGCTTAGTTCCGCTTCGTTTTGGGGAACTTCTCCGTCGAATTTCTCCGATAGGATTTGGGCGGCTTCGATTAAGTAGTTTGCCTTTGACTCTGGGTAGGTGACGTCGGAAAGAAGTTGAAGCAGATCTTGGGTTGCCGCTTGGGCCAAGGCTTGTGGCGTAGGGTAGCGGTTGAAGAGTGTTGGGGTGATTTGGTTCACCAATTTGTCCGTGCAGCGTGCGGCGAGCGTGATGGCCACCATCAGTTGATAGGGCGTTTGGAAATCCAATTCATATTCTGCGTTTGGAAAGGCTTGCTCCAGTGCGGCGGAAATTTGGACGAATCGTTCTTTTCGTGTCATGGACTGTGGTTGTTTTTTTATGTGTTTTGCGCATCGAACCTCAAAGGGGAGGCATAACACAAGCATGGGGGTGAATCCTTGTCGAGGTATGGGTTTTCAAATGATTTGTTTCCCAAAATGGTTTTGTATTAAGCTGAGAGGGTGTATCAAAAATTGAATATTGATACACCCTCCAGTTCTTTATTTCCCCAGCTATGGGTGAAAACCCATGCGGCAATTGATTCGGTCTTATTTCATCTTTTCGATGTTTGCCTTAAGCGTAGCAATCTTGCTCTCTGCATCGGCCTTCTTTTTGCGCTCGTTTTCAACGACTTCAGGTTTTGCGTTGGCCACGAACTTTTCGTTTCCGAGTTTCTTGTTGACGGAGACAAGGAATCCTTCCAAATATTTGATTTCCTCTTCCATCTTCTTCACCTCTTCTTCAACGTTGATGTTGTTGCCGAGCGGAATGGAGATTTCGATGGTGCCTACCATGAAGGTGGCTGTTGCACCGCCGAGGTCACCTGTTGCCTTTTCGATTTTGCTGACGTTGGCCAACTTTTCGATTACGGCGTTGTTCTTTTCGTCGAGGTCGCCCTTGTAGTACATCTCGAAGGATTCACGTGGGCTGATGCCCTTTTCTGCACGGATGTTTCTGATGCCGGCGATGATCTCCTTCGTGGTCTCCATGCGACTGATCTTCTTTTCGCAGACCTCTTCTGCCTTAGGCAACAAACTGACCATGATGCTGTCCTTTTGGTCACGGTCTTTGATAGCTTGGTAAAGCTCTTCCGTGATGAACGGCATGAATGGGTGGAGCAGTTTCAACAAAGTCTCGAAATAGCCGAGCGTCTTTTCGTAGGTTGCCTTGTCGATAGGTTGTTGGTAAGCTGGTTTCACCATCTCCAAATACCAAGAAGAGAACTCGTCCCAGAAGAGTTTGTAGACAGCCATCAAAGCTTCGCTGATACGGTATTTTTCGAAGCAGTCGTTGATTTCGGCAATGGTCTTGTTGAGTTGCATGCCGAACCACTTGGTGGCAATCTCTGCCGAGGCTGGTTGTGCCAGTTGCTCGTTCACCTCCCAGCCTTTCACGAGACGGAAGGCATTCCATATCTTATTGTTGAAGTTACGTCCTTGTTCGCAGAGGGCCTCGTCGAATAGGATGTCGTTTCCGGCAGGAGCCGAGAGCATCATACCCATACGGACACCGTCGGCACCGAATTTCTCGATGAGCATCAATGGGTCTGGCGAGTTTCCGAGCGACTTTGACATCTTGCGTCCGATCTTGTCACGTACGATACCCGTGAAATATACGTTGCGGAAAGGCATGTCACCTTCGTACTCATATCCAGCCATGATCATGCGGGCTACCCAGAAGAAGATGATGTCCGGACCGGTCACCAAGTCGTTCGTAGGGTAGTAGTATTTGATCTCTTCGTTGCCAGGATTGTTGATTCCGTCGAAGAGGGAGATAGGCCACAACCATGAAGAGAACCAAGTGTCGAGGCAATCCTCGTCTTGGCGCAAGTCAGACAATTTCAACTCTTTACCGCTCTTCTCCTTAGCCAAAGCAAGAGCCTCTTCTGCCGTTTCAGCTACGACATAGCCTCCTTTTGGAAGGAAGTAGGCTGGGATGCGGTGACCCCACCATAGTTGGCGGCTGATACACCAATCCTTGATGTTCTCCAACCAGTTGCGGTAAGTGTTCTTATATTTAGGAGGGAAGAACTTCAATTCGTCCTTCATGACAGGCTCCAAGGCGATTTTTGCCAAGTGCTCCATTTTGAGGAACCATTGCATGGAGAGCTTTGGCTCGATGACCACATTTGTACGTTCTGAGTAGCCAACCTTGTTGGTGTAAGCCTCTGTCTTTTCCAAAAGGCCTGCCTTGTCCAAGTCAATCTCGATTTGTTTCCTGACGTCAAAACGGTCTTGTCCGACATACATGCCGGCTGCCTGGCTGATAGTACCGTTGTCGTTGAAGATGTCGATGGTCGTGAGGTTGTATTTCTCGCCGAGCATGTAGTCGTTGACATCATGGGCAGGCGTTACCTTCAAACATCCTGTACCGAATTCGATGTCTACGTATTCGTCTTCGATGACTGGAATGACGCGGTTTACCAACGGAACGATGACCTTCTTTCCGCTCAACCATCTGTTCTTTGGGTCTTTCGGATTGATACACATGGCCGTATCACCCATGATGGTTTCAGGACGGGTGGTTGCGACAACTGCATAGCGTCCTTTAGCATCGCGGTGGACAACTTCGCCCTCTGCGCCTGTTTCGCCCTTTCCGTCGTCTTCAGCCACATAATATTTAAGGTAGAAGAGTTTGCTGTGCTCCTCTTTGTAGATAACCTCCTCGTCGGATAGTGCGGTGAGGGCCTTTGGATCCCAGTTCACCATACGCACGCCACGGTAGATTAGACCTTTCTTATAGAGGTCGCAGAACACCTTGATGACGCTCTTGCTACGAGTCTCGTCCATCGTGAAACCTGTACGGTCCCAATCGCAGGAAGCACCCAACTTGCGGAGTTGCTTGAGGATGATGCCTCCGTGTTCTTCCGTCCAAGCCCAAGCGTGCTTGAGGAACTCCTCACGGCTGAGGTCGCTCTTCTTGATGCCTTGTTGAGCCAATTTGTTTACCACTTTCGCCTCGGTTGCGATGGAGGCGTGGTCTGTGCCGGGAACCCAGCAAGCGTTCTTGCCCAACATGCGGGCGCGGCGGACGAGAATATCTTGGATAGTGTTGTTCAACATGTGTCCCATGTGCAACACACCTGTCACATTGGGTGGGGGAATTACGATTGTGTAGGGTTCGCGGCCATCGGGCTTAGATTTAAAGAACCCGTTGTCCAACCAATACTGATACCATTTCGACTCCACGTCGGCCGGATTGTACTTGCTTGCCAATTCCATATTTATATTGTTTTATACCTATTTTTTTATATTAGGTGCAAAATTAGGAATATTTCTTTGAACCCCAACGCATGAGGTTGGTAAATTAAGAATTATAGGGTGCGGAAATTTCATTTAGCTGTTCTTATATGGTTGAAAGGCCTTCGCAAACAGTGTTATGGAAGAAGAATGAGGCGGAAAGGATTTTTGTATCAGGCACCTGCACGCATTTGGCTTCCAGCCTGTGGATTGCCCCCTCTTCATCGCCTTTGCAGCCTTCTTGATGCTCTCCATTCCCATCTTCTTGTCCCACGCCCTCCCCGCATTCTATGGGGCATTTGAATAAAAATGCTTATTCTGTTGATAAAAAAACATATAAATGTATTTTCATTTGTAAAAATATCTCTATCTTTGCGCATTGAAATAGGTGGATTAGAACCACTTCGCTTTAATTTATGAGTTTAATTAAATTTGTCATATTATGAATATGGATGTAGTAAAAGAAGATCAATTGTCTATTCCTACTTATGAGAAGCCTGTAATGGTGGTAATGGAATTAGAAATCGAGGGCGGTGTGCTCGTCGGCAGTGCCGATTACAATCTCTCTTTGGGAGGTGATGGCGGTTCAGACAACGGAGGTACCGATGTTGGTGACAACGGAGGTCTCTTCGATGGCGGTTGGGGTGATATGAACTAATTTTGAATAATAATTACATGGTATATATGAAAAGAAATCTGATTTATGGCAGCGTCTTGTCGATGGCTGCTATGTCTTTCCTGTTATCTTCTTGTAGTGAAGACAAGGATGGCTTGGAAAGCCTTGAGGAGAAATCCTTTGTACATTTGACTGCAACGATAGATGAGATTGGCAGTGATCTTCGTGCTGCTTGGCATATTCAGGGGTTGCAAACGAAGGACCCTGATTATACTACTCCTGAACTCTTTAAGTGGAGTAATGGTGACGAGATGGTCTCTTTGTTCAGTGGAACGAGCTCATCTGAAGTTCAATATAATTTGCCAATATCAACTGATGGAGATGAGGCGACAAAAGTTGATTTGAACTTAGAGTTGCCTAAAAACGGTAAGCTTTGGCTCTTCTATCCATCTTCAACAATTGAGAATGTGGTTGAAGAGAGTGGTGATGTGGAAAACGCACAGGTATCTTTGACGATTGATGCTACTCAATCTGTAGAGAACCAAAAGAAGTTCGCTTTCCTTCGTACAGATGAAATCACATTGAAGAATGGTGTGGCATCACCAGATAATATCAAATTCAACCATTTGACCTCTTTGCTTCGTTTCCACGTATGGAATGCTTCTGGCAGAAACTATGTGGTGAAGGAGATTAAGATTGCGTCAAGTGCGCCTACAGTATTCTTGAAGACTGGTAACTACAAGTTGGCTTCCAAGGATTTTGAGGTTCAAAAGGATATCAATAACTCTACTTTCGCAGATGCTTTGATTTGGAGCAACGTAAATTATAGAACTGACGATGCTTTGGTAGATGATGCTGGCACAACTCTTCGTGAGGACATTTATGATGCTTTGTTGGTTACGTTCCCTGTAGATCCTGATCAGTTGGATGGCGTAGAATTGAC
>JAFZKQ010000021.1 GCA_017553575.1 Paludibacteraceae bacterium | reverse complement strand
TTAAATTAGAATTAGGTCGGGATGATAGAAGTAAGTCTTTCGCATGACGTTAGCAAGTTTAGTGCAATCTTTGTTGGCAACAGAAGCGAACGAGGTTATGTTGTTTGTTTTCAAAAATATCATTTGACATAATAAGGAGCATACCCATAGTGCTCAACTATTTCTTTTGTCTCTTGATTATGTTCATAAACTATAAAATAAGATTTATGCCAACCCCTTTTTCTAGTAACAAAATTTACCTCATAAAAAGCCCCTGACATGTTTTTGTTGTAATGAATAAATTCAGAATCTTCTGTTTCTTTGAAAAATATTTCAAACCTATTAGTATTCCCTTTAAAATAGGGAGCAATAATATTCAGTTGAAACAGAACACTATCACCACAAGGAATGTTACCAGAAATGTAATATTTATAAAAGCAACTATTCAATGTATCTATACTTCCGTCTTTTTTATATTTCCAATAGGAATTTATTACGGAAATTTTATTTTGAACATCTATCGAATCTGTGTTATAATCCCAAAAATTAAAAATAGAGTCATATATTAGAATATTGAAATATAAATAAGACAATTGCCCTGTCGTGTCGTATTTATACTGATAGCCACGAAGCTTTCCATTCACATAATCCCCACTTTCTTTTACAACTCCACTTTCATAATACTTTATATACTCTCCGTCATATACTCCCTCCTTATTACACATATATTTTTCTTTTACTGATCCATTTTCATAATATTCTATTCTGGAAAAAGATTTTTCTCTTTTTTCAGAACAAGAAAAAAGGAAAGACAATAATAAGACAATAAAGAAGATTGAAACTTTCATATCACTTTCTTGTTGTATTTGGGGCTCTTGCTACCAAAGTCTATTAGAGCAAATTAGTGAATCTTATACATATATTCACTTTTGATACATTCCTCGATATAATCATTCCAACTTTTGAGAAATTTTTCGGAGAAGATAATCCACTACACCATATTGAGAAAATCGAAGAAATCCCATATGCCAAAGCTGCACATCTAAAAATGGTTGTAATGTCCGAAAAAAAATGACAGTCTTTTCCTTTTTGATTACTCATTGTCATTTAATTTATGTACTCCGTAAATATTGTTCTGACCTTTTTCGCATTGTCTATGCCTCCTAGTAGTAAAGCCCCGTCTCCACCACTACTAGCCTTCGCAAGATACGACACGTGCGGGCATAGCTTCGCCTTTGTTAGTAACAAAAGATACAAATGGAGCAATGTTAGAGTTCCATCTCCAACTCATATAATCACACAAGTACTACATAATTATGATAGCACAGATTCCATTAATCAAATCACTCGGGAATAATGTCAATATTCTCAAAGAATTTCTTTTCATACGATTGTCTTGCAGAGAATCTTTCATCCAAACCTAACTCCTAGATTAGTATTGTCATATCTAAATCAACCTATCTCAACAAATGGTTTCTGACACCCAAGGATTTCGCCTTCCATCTTGGAAAATCGACTATGATCTTTCCTCCTAGAAGGCCACATTGAACGACATGGAGAATTGCCATCCTCTCAAATCATAGTTGTGCATGATTGGCACATAATATGCTCCACGCAAGTCCCAAAGCACATAGCGGTTCTTGAACAACTCTACGCCAACGGTAGGACTCAGATAAACCGTTTTTGTGGATCTCTTTTCTCCGCTATACATCATGAAACCGAGATTATATCCTGAATACATATTGAGGAACTTCCTCGCTCCGCGACCGAAATGGCGGGAATAGAAATCCTGTCCGAAACTGATGTTGAAAGCGTCAGTAAGCGTAGTGGAGTCTGCTTCTGCCACATCCCTTGCCTTAAAAACACCAAGATCCACAAAGGTTTTTCCTTTGGTGAAAATATACTTCAAGTTATATCCGTCATAGTATTTTGCGGAGAACCCAGGCTTAGGATTTCCGACCATCAAGAAACTATATTCAAATCCCGGCATATTCACAAAACGTACCTTCGTTTGCGACGGAGAGGTCTCGTCACGCATCAAATAAAGATCAAGGTTCACAGTACCTATAGAGGCACAATCTTCCGCATACTCCCTACTCTCTTGCCTCAACTTTTCGTTTTTATCGTAAATCAGGCCATCCAACTCATACAACAAGGTATCTCCCTTAATGTACTCCTTCTTTTTCTGCAACAAGCTAATATCAGCTTTCAGTCGGTCCATCGAAGCCACATGGTTCTCAATCTTACGCGACAAATCTATCGTCTGCTCTTTCGAATCGATAACTGCAAATTTCCACTCCTCCAAACGATGCTTGATCTCATTATATTGCGCCGCTGTCATCACAAGGTCATATCGAACCGTCTCAAAATCCTGTGTTTTCCTTTTGACTAACAATGAGTTTCCCTCTATAAACCGTTCTATCTCCGGCAGTGCCTTGTCATAATTGATCGAATAGGTGTTCAACTCAGCCTTAACATAAACACTATCCCTTGAGGTCTGTGCATTCGATGCCAATGAAAGGGAAGCAGCCAATGCACCAAACAATAATTTTCTGCAATTCATACGTTTACAAACACTTGAAGGATTCTTCACATTTTTTTCTCCTATAATCGGCAGAATCCAACATCCGACCAGAGAAGGAACTTTCAAAATTAAAAAATTGCTTTGGTAAAAAAAAATTTCTAATACGGTTTCTTTCTTGGGCAACAAAAGAGGAGCGCACCTGCATGCGCTCCTCTTCATTTTTTATCTTCTCGATTTCAAATCTTTCTGCATCCAAAGCAATCTTTCGCGGACAAACTTCTTGATGATATCCATCTTCTCTGCATAGGTCTTGGTCGTAGTGGTGCCACCACCGCCTCCGCCGCCCCAGTTGAAGCCCCAGCCACCGCCTCCGCCGGCAGAATAGCCTTCCTTATTGGCAGAATCGGAGAGGGTCAAAAGTGCCGTGTTCTCATCGATATAGGCCATTATATCATCCATATGGTCTACCATGTTGTTCACCTTCTGCAAACACAATGCGATGAAATCAGGGTCCTTGAACATTTGGACAAACCAATCCGCCTCGGCAATATAGTAATCCTGAGGCTCGTTATACCAAGCATAATCATGACTACCGCCTGCGCCTGCACCACCGAAACCGAAACCGCCCATCATAGTCTCAAAAGGATTGCCTCCGAAAGCCAAGTCGAAATCCCAGATAGGACCCATCACCAACTTGTTGTCTTCCGTCACTTGGAAATAGCAACTGGTAAACATATTTCCGTCGTAGTCCTTACTTAACTCCTTGATCAAGTACCAATCCACGAAACTCTCCAAATCGACATACTTATGATAACCATTCGTTGCATCGAGGAAGCGTCCATTGTCATATAGTGCCGACTCGAACTCATCCATCAGTTTCTTCACGCGATTAAGATCTGAATCAGAGATTTCGTCGCGGTCAGGATCCTTGAAGAAGAAGTGGTTGTTTGTCTTCGTACCGACAATGTCACCTCGTTGGTTCTCCATCTGATTGGCCTTTCGGTCCACCTCAATCAAGAAATCGGCATTGACCCTATCGTCCGAATTACGAACCTGCTCACAGAGATAGTAGTTACCCAAGTGCGAACCGTTCAAGACGAACTCCACATTGTAGCCACTTGGCGACCAATAAGCCGACGTATATCGTTTGGAAAGGTAGTTGGCCAACTCGTTACGGATGAACGAAGCATCATAGTAGTTCGCCATCAAACACCAACGTTTATGCTCCAACATACCCAAAATCTCCGCCTTGTGGTCCAACTTCACGGCATACGGCTTTTTGCTGGAGGAAACCGACCAAGTTGAGTTACCCCTACCCTTGATGGAATCCGTCGTTCCCTTGTAGTCCAAAGTTCCATCCTCACGATAGACCTCGAAAGTCTGCGGAATCCAAGTCTCCTTGTCGTTGATCTTCCGGTTACCTACCGTCGTCACATAGACCACAGGGATTCCACTATTATAGACATGCACCTTGTACGTACGCACGTCGCCAGAAGAGGAGATGACCTTCAAATCAAATGGCTTTTGGAAATTGAGCGAAGAAGAACCGCTCGTCACCTTTTCGCCATTCACATAGGCCGTAGCCCCCTGTGCAAGCGAGAACTCAGGCACCATGTCAAAATGAGCCAAATAAGGGACAAAAATCTTGATGCTGTCAGAGGTAATCTCTGCCGAATAATCGGATAAGAGAGCGACTGAATTTTTCGATTTCTTCAGGCTGAAGGCAGTCACCGCATTGTTCGAGTTACGAGAGTCCGTTTTAGCCAAAGACTTCTCAGCCTCCATACGGACAGAGAGCCACTCCAACCTTTTCTCAATCCACGATGTCAAAGAGGACACCTCGGAAGAGTAATCAGACTGGATAGAAGAGGCACTGCGCGATGCATCACCCAAGCTATTCCACAACTGCTCGTTGGCAACCACAGACAAGGAGAGTAGTTTCGCCTCATCCGTAATCGACTTCAACCAATCCGACTTGGCAGACTTAATCTCCTCGAAACGGGAAGCGACCAAACCGACGAAATAAGGGTCTTCGAACAAGCGCTTCATCCAACCCTCGTTTCTCACCACGAAATCCTCGGCGGAGTCATTATTCTGACCGAAAGCCATTGTGAAATCGGAGATTGGTCCCATGACGATCTTTCCATCGGCGTTCACCGTCATATAGCAGTTCTTCTTGAACGCCCCATCACGATACTTTCCGATTTCCGTCACCAAATACCAATCCACGAAGCTATTAACATCGATATATTGACGATAGCCCCTGCTGGCATCATCGAATTTATTTCCATAAAGAGCCGTCTCGAAATCTTCCACCAATTTCCGGACAGAAGAGAAATCATTCGAGCCCGCATATTCAGGATCTTCCGAACGGAAAGAGAGCCCCGAAACCGATGACTTAAAGACTGCGTCATCCGCATCGTAATCGTCCGTTATCTCCCAAACAGAGCCATTAGGGACACGACCCTCCTGCACACGGATTTGCTCACAAAGGAGATACGTTCCTTCATGCTTTCCGTCCAAAACCCATTCCACATGGGAAGCCGACGGAGTCCAGCCCAAAGCCTCGCAACTGGAAGCCAACTGGAAGCCTGCATAAGCACGCAACATTGACTTATCCTTCGCATTGGAAAGAAGAATCCAACGTTTTCCCCCTGCAAGGGAGGAATAGGAAACCTTCTCATCCAACTTCAAAGAGAAATTGAACTTTCCACCCATCTGATAACGGCTACCCTTTCTTTTTACGGAAGCTTTCCCGTAATAATTAGACTTGGAGCCATAACTAGACTCTGCCGAGAAAGGACTCTTAGGAGTCCAATCCTCATACAAACCACCGTTTCCATTGACATTGGCCTGCGTCAAACGAAGAACCGCCAAACCGCTATTGTAAATATTTACGGTATAAGTCTGGATTTCACCTGATTCAGAAACGACTTTATAAGTTTTGGAGGTTGAAAAATTTTGAGCCGTAACACCGCTCTTCTGCCTTGCCCCATCCACATAGACCTTACCTTTCGTCTCAAAAGAAGGCTTCAAAGCATGGAAATCGATCAAGTAGGGAACGAAGACGGAGATGGTATTCCCGTCAATCTCGCCCTCCACATCGCTCACAACATTCCCTTCGTTCGATGCTGCCGACAAATAGAAACGGAGCATACGGTTGTTTTGCGTTGCCTGATCCGAAGCTGACAAATCTGGAGTTTCGCCGATCTCATACTTGATTTTCTCGACATTCGTCATCGGGAATTTCAAGTCTATGAAGCGGACATTCCCCTTCTCATAAATTGAATCTACCGAATTGTAATCAATTTTTCCATCGAATCCGTTGCCGGAAACCGATATATAGGATTGAGCCCCCGCCATCGAAAATGAAGTAAGCAGGGATAATATGATTAAGTTCCTTTTCATGATATTCTCCTTTATTCTATTTCTGACTTCATCCATTCCAAACGTTTCTCCAACCACGTTTTCATGTTGGAGACTTCGAGACGATAGGCATCCTCCTGGTCTGACAAATCATCGGATTTCGCATCAAGCGTACTCCAAACGCCCGTATTGGTAGCGGCCTGAAGCAAACCCTCCTCGAACCATTCATCGATCTTGTCCAACCAGTCGCCCTTCTTCGCATAGATCTCAGCAAAACGCTTCTTCATCAAGGATTCGAAAGAAGGACTCTTGCACAACTCCACAAACCAAGGAGAGCGGTCGCGCACGAAGCCTTCCGGAGAAACGCCCGCAAAACCGAACGACTTATTCATGCAACTCACAGGCCCCATCGCAATGACTCCATCCTCACGAACGTTCAGATGACAATCCGTCGCAAACGCATCCTCATCCTTCATAATTTCGTTGATCAGATAGAAATCCACGAAACTCTGCATGTCAATCATGGCAGAATAGTCGCCATTAGAGTAAAGAAGTTTCTCAAAATCATTCACCTTATCCTGCACCCGGATAAGTCCGGCACCCCTCGACCCCGTCTCAGGATCCTTCATCACAAAGAGCATGTTGGATATTTTCGCAAAGAAGAAATCCTCGCCCTCGTCATACGAATCTTGGATGGAGACGAAATAGCCGCCTTCCAAACGACCCTTACATACACGCACCTGCTCCACCAACAAGTAAGGCCCCATATAAGTGTCATTCAAGAGGAAATCCACCTTTCGGTAGTTTGGAGTCCAAGCCAAGCCGGAAAGAGAAGAGGCAAATTCGTAAGCCAAAGCCGCACGCATCAAAGAGGGGTCGCCATCCAAGGAAACCAACTCCCAACGCTTGTTCTTCGTCATCTCCAAAAGAGACTTCTTTGAATCGAATTTAATGCGGTAATTATTCTTCAAGCCAGAGGCAAAATGCTTTCCCTTGCCCTTGAAACTCATCGTTCCTAAATCGGTTGTTCCGATCTTCATGGACGACTCCTTGGCCCAAGACTGAGAGGTAACCTCTTCTTTGGCCTTGACGGTCAACAATGGATTTTTTGAAGTGACCACCTGAAGCGTATAGCTATGGACATCACCATTGAAAGCGACCAACTTCACATCCGCCACCTTCGAAAGATCAATCTTATCGCCCTCACTCCATTTTTTCCCGTTCACATAAATATAGGAGGCAGAGGCATCAAAAGAAGGGATAGCCGAAGAGAGCGAAGCCACAGAAGGAATCACCAACTTCAAATTCTTCTTATCGATAGCATCCACCACAATATCATACGGGAGCGCTCCGTTGTCTTTCTTCAAGAAAGAGACGGAACGAAGAAGGTTGTCGGATTGATGGAGATCCGCCTTATCCAAATTCACCGCACTCTCCTCGATTTTAGGAGAAAACGAGAATGTAGAGATTTCCGATTTAGGATAAGACATCTGAACCCTATGCTCCTGAGGAGAAGAGACCATCGTATCGACTGCATATCCAGGGAGAAGGACATTCTCACCATTTGTCATTTGCATTTGGACAGACTCCTGCGCCATCAATGATGAAGCCACCATCCAAGGCAAGAAAAGGATGACTACTTTTTTCATTTCTTTATGAATTTATAGGGTTTATCATTGATTTTCAACAAATAGACTCCTTTAGGAAGATGGCTGACCTTAATGGTGACACCTTGGCTATCCTCCACAAAGTATTGTTTCATGAGTAGACCCGACGCATCCAACATGACCACATTAGAATTAGAGGTCAAGCCCGAAATCGTAATATAATCTTGTGCCGGATTAGGAGACACGGACAAGTCAACAGACGAAAGCGACTCGTTCGACTGCGTGTGTTCATTCAAGAAAGAGATTTCTTTGACCGAAGAGAGCGTATACTGCGCCTCGTCAGAAAGGGTCTGAATATGTAATTCATTGTTCGAAACCCAATACTTCGGCTGCTCGGAGAGAGCAAAGACAACTTTTTCATTTTCCTGTCCTTCCAATTTGACCACCATAGACTTGCGCTCAGCCTGAGCAAATGTCAAATACGGGAAAACAGAAAAAGAAGACATAAGAAGGAGACACCTCCCAATGCTTTTCATGTTTTTCATTTATGTATCAATTTATTCGACAGCAAAGATTCAATTTCCCATCCAACAAACCATGGACAACAGACTGACCCTCAACCGCCGAAGGTTCACTATTCCAAAATATAAACGAAATCACAAAGAAACAGTATTCATCATCAATCCTTCAGTTTACGGAACAAGAAGGTTTTAACAAATTACGCATGACTCCGTCTCTGCAAAAGACAATACCACCTTGATTCAAAAAGTACCTAACAAACATTCATCACTCAAAAAGAAACGACACCGCAAGCTATTTTCCCTACTGAATCAGCAATATCGCCAACAAAGATTCTTGAAAAGGAAACAATTCCTCTTTCAATAACCAGCGCAAATATAACTTTTTTCCAATACAAACAACCTTTCTTCTCCACTTTTAATACTTTTTTTTCAACGAAATAGCATTTTCTTCAGACAAAAGAGGTGGCAAAGAGAGAACTTGAGTCTCCTGAAAAGAAGATAAAAGTCGCCCGTTTAAAAAAAGAAGGAGCAACCCCATAAATTTCTAGGAATAACCGCCCCATAAAGAAATTTTAACGACAGACATTTAAAAAGTTTTCTTATATTTGCAGCCAGAAACTGGGAGCCATCATACGCTTTGCCTCTCTTCGGGAAAAAAGACAATGAATCGGCTCTATCAAATTAGTTTATAATCTCAAATTCAAGTAGGTAGCATGATTAAGAATTGAATAGAGACGTGTGCCACCTACGGAACGAAAGACTCAAATAAAAACAACAATAAAATGACAAAAGCAGAACTCACATCAAAGGTTGCCAAGTCTACGGGCTTGGACCCACAAGATGTACTACAAGTAATTGAAGGCATTATGGAAACAATCAAGGGTTCCCTTGCCAAAGGTGACAATGTATATCTTAGAGGTTTCGGTACTTTCCAACTCAAAAAACGTGCGGAGAAGACAGCTCGAAACATCTCAAAGAATACTGCAGTTATTGTTCCTGAACACAACATCCCATTCTTCAAACCTTGCGAAGAGTTTAAAGACGATGTTTCTGGCCTCAAAAAATAATAACGATTGGGAATCAATCCCCAACTTGAGGGGTTGCCTCTAAGAGGCGAAAGAAACACTAAAACAGATTTCCCAAAAGTAAAAAAGAACCCAACTGAATTGCTTCGGTTGGGTTCTTTCTTTTATCGCCTTATCTAATTTTCAAAATCCTATTTGTGACATACCGCACGGATCGGATAACCACCCTCACGGAAATCGACGTTCATCTCCACTTTCTGCGAATCGAAATACAACTCATAAGCAAGGTGCGAACAATCCTTCTCAAGCGAACGCGTCCAATAATAACCACAAGAGCCTCCTACATACAATTCCGCATGCAATCGGAAACCTGCAGCCGGCAAGAAGATATACTTTGTACTGTCCAACTTGGAAGAGACCTTGTATCCATGGACTTCATTCACCTCCGTCCACGTCCAATTGCAATTGTCCTTCAACTCCTTCAAGTCGAAATTGGTCGGCATGCGCCACTTGCCCCCCATTCGGGTATGAGCCACGTCATCCTCCAAATCCAACGTCTCTTTATTATCGTAGAAATGATTCAGACCAATCATGTCCTTCTCTTGCTTCCTCACATACTTGGAGAAAAGCATTCCTAAGAAGTTCTTGGCCTTATTAGAAAATTTCAGGTTATCCAAATCATATTTGGCCTTCGTTTCCACTTCGCCCCAGGCATAATAATCGCCATCATCCTCGATGTCTTCCGCTCCGACATTTTTAGTGGCCCACAAATTTCCACTTGGCAAATCCAAATCCACATAATCATATCCTCTTGTCTTCGAACAAGAAAGGATTGCAACAGAAACGACACACCAAACGCTCAAGAATAGAAAAATTCTTTTCATTATTCTAAATTTCTATGTTTATCTTTAAAGCTTTACGGGTTGAGAATCAACTCAAAACCACATGAGCAAAAGTAAAAAAAGTTTTCAACTCAAGCAAAAATTGTGTCATATTTTTTTGACCTAAATCATTTTTCTTTTGAACACACGCCGTGGACGGGCATTGGCTCCCCTCAACTCTATTTAGTCATTGGTTTTCAATCTGCTACCACTTGCGTCCACTCACGAACTTCGATGAAACTTGGGCTCACGAGGCTTCCCAAAACCACCACGGGACAGACGGGAAACGCCTGCCCCATGGCACTCAGTTTTTTCCTTACAACGTTGCCAAAAAATCTTCGTATGACATCAATTTCGTTCCGTTCTTTGCGGCTTTCTGCAACTTAGAACTGCCGGAATTAGGATCGGCACACACCAATATATCCAACTCCTTCGTGACTGCATCCTTCACCAAATACTTACCTTTCGCCATCTCCGTCAACTCGTTTCTCGAATGGCCAGGGCAGGCACCCGTAAAGCAGACACTCGGAAGATCCGTCGGAAGGGCTTCTTCCTCTGTAAGTTCCTTAAAGATGAAATACCTTCTCAAGGCCTCTATCTCAGCAGAATAGGAGTCTAAGAACTCCAACAAAGCATTCGCCGTGGTATCCGCAAATCCGTCAATGGCAACTATCTCGCTATACTTCAACGACAATATATCGTCAAGCGTCTTATTTCCCAACTGATTCAATTTCTTCTCATCGAAGAGCTTCAAGTCAAATGTCGCCAAGAACTGGGCGGCAGTGATTGGCTTCGACAAGGCATCCCGCATTTGGGCATAGACCTTCTCTCCGTTTATTCCGCCCGCATACTTATTCAGGACAGTCCGGTCATCACCCGCACACATCTTCAAGAACTCCTCCACCGGAAGGCTGATCTCCTCCAAATTCTTCAGGAAGGCCTCTCCTGCCCCCTTGACATCAAAGACATTGAACAAACGTCTATAACGATGGCCCACCTTCTTCGGACAGGTCGGCGTCAGACAAACCGGGATTCCCGAATCGTTGACCTGCACCTCGCCCCCACAGACGGGACAAACCGTAGGCACCTCAAAGGCTCCGCGCTTAGGATGTAGCACCTTGTCGACCTGCGGGATAATCAACCCATGCTTAGTCATGATCACTTCGGCGCCCTCATATACACCCAACTCATTCATTATATTGACGTTAGCCAAACTTGCTCTTGAAACCGTCGTCCCCTCCAACTCCACAGGATCCACCTCAGCAACTGGGCCAAAGTACTTGCCTCGAAGTTGCCAAACAATCTTGCGAACCGTAGTGACGGCCGACTGGCAATTCGGCTTATAGGCTACGTTGTTCAACGGAGTATGACGCATCAAATCCTCCTTGTTCACCTTGTTTTGTTTGATTACGATTCCATCACACGGAATCTCTCCATTCGGCTCCAAAGAGTCCTTCCACTCCTTCAGCTTCGCCAAAGAGGGATTCACCTCAAAACGAGGGATTTGGAAACCGCACTCCTTCAAGAAAGAGAGTTTGGATTGCTCCGAAACATCGTATTTATTATCATTGTCAAACAAATCGTATGCGATGAAGTTGAGCTTGTCACAGTCAGCCCCATCCAAACGCTTGATAATGCCCGCCGCCATATTTCGAGGATTTTTTCCATCCGGGAAATGTTTTTCGAACGTTGAACGGAACATGACAACTTCGCCACGGATGCTACCATTGAAATCGGCTTTCAACTCCATCGGAATCCCTTGAACCTTCGACACGTTCGTCGTCGTATCGTCGCCGTACTCACCATCGCCACGAGAACGCACATAGGCCAAACGACCATTTTTATAGGTAAGAAGTTGCCCATTCCCGTCGATTTTCAGTTCGGCCACCACATCAGAATGGGGATGCTTGCTCCACCACTCCGCCATCTCCTCGTCGGTATTGCACTTCTCAAGGGTACCCATCGTCGCATCCAACTTATACTTGGTCGACACACCCTTCAAGTCGCTACCAATCACATTTCCAAGCAATTCCGAATTGGGCTGTTCCTTTTTCAATTTAGCGATCAACGCATCGTAATCAGAGTCGCTAATCAACTCATTACCTTGATAATAGGCATCCGCATATTTTTTGATTTCTAATTCAAGTTCCGTCATCAATAAACAGTATAAAAGTTTCTACTTAGATTCTAAAATTCGTCAGCACGTTTCCATTTACGAAACAGCCAACATAATAAGCAAAAATAAGAAAAAAATCGGGAGTTATCAAAATTCAGGAGCCCACAATCTATTCAAAATGAAACATTACCAAAGAGAAAACTGAATTTTGGCGTGGATTTTCAGGGTTCTCTTTTTCGAAGCTATTTAAATTTTAGTCAATACAAAATCCATCAAATCCTCATCTAGAAACCCGACTTACCGAAAAGAGAACATCTTTTATAAAACAGATTTCGAAGTGGGGAAAATCAGAAGAAAATACCTTTCTAAAAAGAATTAAATTATGCAAATACAACTTTCTCTAAAAAAAAACAACAAATAAAACATTTTTTCATTTATATTATATACTTTTGCTACGAACGAATATTTAATTTTGAATCGAAATCAGAACAAATATAATTCGACTTTGTAAATTAGCATAATATTTACAAAAAGAGCAAAAGTAATCAAAGAACAACTTTTAAATTTAGGTTTCAAAAGAATAAACACATGAAATTTTTGTTGACATTTCTATTAGGATTAGGAATATATACAAACTCTATAGCACAAGATATCGTTGCAAAAAAAAGATACGAACAAGCTTATAAAGAAATGGCGAATATGCTTGATGGGGAAAGCAAACTCTCAATAAAAAGAGCAGTGTATTTAGCAGAGAACGCCTATCTCGATGGGAAATTAAAGTACGAACAAGACTTTTGCGAGCCCATACGAAAAGTATCTAATTATCTGAACCGCATGATAGAACTCAATCATTGGGAAAAATACAAAACAGCAAAACAGATTGCCCTTTGTAATTTCTTTTTCTATCCATGCAATGTCAATAATCAAAAGATATTTGATTACGACTATAGCAATGAGTTCCCAGAAGATGATTGGCATTATCAATTAGTATCAAGAACGATGAAAACACATTTAGGACAATGCCGCTCACTTCCTTGGACATTCAAACTATTCGCAGAAGAGATGGGAGCTGATGTATATCTTGCTTATGCACCAAGACATTGTTTTCTTATGTATAAAGACGAAGACGACCTCTTCCCTGAAGATTGGGTAAACGTAGCACTAACAGTACAGCAATACCAGCCCACATTTGCCATAAAAGACTTTTTTTGCATAAAAGACTCAGCAATCATAGCTGGGACTTACCTCACCCCATTGTCAGACACACAAACCATAGCAATGCAATTATGCGACTTAGCACATGCCTACCACGACAAATATAAAAAATACGACGATTTCACCCTCAAGTGTGTAGAAAAATCCTTAAAACACATGGAAAAAAATCCTAATGCATTACTAATAAAAGGGAAGTCTTTGATGGCAGTACTACAAAGACACCTCAAACAAAATGGATATAAGAGAGATGCATATACAGATAAAATAGACGCAATGAGTAAAAAATGCTGGGAGGCTTTAGAAGCTACACATTGGACTCAAGAAACTCCAGAACTTAGGAAAAAGTGGAAGCAGTCATACCATACAGTCAACGAAATAAAAAAGAACACCCAATACATACAAAAATAAGAAAAGATGAAAGCAAAAAAACTCATACTATACATATCCGTTGCAATAACAATGACAATCAATGTTGTAGCACACCCTTGCAAGTCCCCATATTCATATTGTGCTAACAATCCCGTGAGGTTGACAGATCCTGATGGGCAAGATTACCTGGAAAGTATTAGTAAAAAGAATCGAACTATAACTCTTTCTGGCACATACTACACAACTAACGAGGATGCAACATCTGCGCAAAAATCCGTTGATTTTTGGAATAAACAAAGCGGCAAATTCATCTATAGAGTAACCAACAGAAATAACAAAACTGACGTGACAGATTTCAAAGTCAACTTTTCTTTAAGTGTCAAAGAAATAGGCGAATCCACAGATGACAAACAAAAAAGGCGACTCATAAGCAGTCATGTAATGGAAGACCCTAACAAATCAGGAAACGGCTATTCTGTGACTGCAGACAACAACATAAAAAGAGAAGATAACAATGGCTATACATCTCAAGGTAAACTTATCACCATTAAAGAGAGCAAAAAAGACGCCAGTACAGGAGCCCATGAGGTAGGACACACATTAGGATTAGACCATTTCAGTTCAGGTTTAATGACTCCAGGAGAGCCTGACGCATTCAGATCTGACGAAATTGAGGAAAGATACATAAAAATGATAATTGTAAATCCTCTTAAAGGAAAAATAACAAAAGAAGGAGGTGCTCCTTGTGGGAAAGGAATAATCCCCCGCGAATCCGACAAGATAGATTTAGAAATATACAAAGGAACGGTCATCAAAAATGAACAATATAATGAATAAAACAAGTTGTTTAGCAATCTCATTTTGCTTGATGCTATTATCATGCAAATCACAACACGACATAGGAATAGCCAACTACAAAAATTCTGATGGTTATAAAAATCTGTATGTGGTAGACACCATAACCATATTCCAGCCCATCTCTTTTTCCACAAAAGAAGGATATAGAGTTGTAACAGATGAAGAGACTTTCAAGAAACTCAAATCCTACGATGCCGAGGTTCTTAAAGAAGAGGGAGTATTCCTATTAGAATATGCGCAAGAGCTTCCTTATGACATTCCAAATGGACTATTAACAGAAGCCATTTCTCTTGATGATTACCAAGTGGAAGAACGAAACGTAAAAAAAGCTGCAAAGACTATCCAAATCAGAAAACACCGAGACAATGTCACATTCCTACTATTGTTAATCAATCAAAATTACTACAACCAAGCGTTTCTTGGAATCGATGGGCCTCAGACATTCGACTTAAAGAATAATCATTTATATCACAAGGCATTATTTCCCTATAAACGACAAGAAAAATAGGCATGCTCTTTCTATCTCAGACTTCCAAAACATAGTAAGAAGTTCATACTAACTAAAAACTTGCGAACCCCGAGTTTTGTAAAACGCAAATAGTTCTTTTCTATTTTTTCCAAGCTGGATTCCTTTTTCTCTCTTCTTTTTCGTACTTTTGCTAAAATATATTTTTTAGGTGAATTCTAAGAAAAAGGCAAATGAGAAAATATTTCATCGGCATCTCACTGTCCTTTGCAATGCTTTACCAAGCATTCGCCATCGGACAGACCAACAACTACAAAATCAAGGTTGTAGGAGGCAAAGAATATTACGAATACCCAGTGGAGACCAGCGAAGGCTTCTACTCTGTTTCCAAGAAATTCCATATTACAGAAGAGGAGATAAAAGCTGCCAACCCAAGCGCAGCCAACGGATTGACCAAAGGTTCAACCTTGCTCATCCCCGTGCCTAAATATGACATCCACAAGGTACAGAAGGACGAGACGCTCTATTCCCTAAAACAGAAATACAACACTTCGTACGAAGAACTCTATAAACTCAACCCTACCCTCAAAGATGGAGGTTTGGTGGCCGGATCCGAAATTAGGGTTCCGAAAAACAGTGCTGCCAACAAGCCGCTATTGGCTCAAGCCCCTGCGCCTACGAATGAGACCAAACCGGGCTTCACTTCGCACGAAGTAAAAGCGGGAGAAACGCTCTTCAGCATCAGCCAACGCTACAATGTAAGCGTGGATGAAATCACCCGACTCAATCCTACGGCAAAAGCGGGCATCCAAAACGGACAGACGCTCATCATCCCGCCAAGCCATGCCAACACGGCCAACACAACTACCGAAGCCCCTAAACAAGAGGCTCCGAAAAGCAATGCTGTGATGAAAACGCACAAGGTCCAGAAAGACGAGACACTTTTCGGCATCTGCCAAAAATATGGTGTTTCTCGAGAAGACCTTCTTCGCATCAACCCAGGCTTAGGAGGAAATATCAAAGAGGGACAAGTGCTCACCATTCCTTCCGACAGCAAACCAGAAGTGGTGGAGAAGGTGAAAATCCGCCAAATGCACGTCGTAAAAAGGAAAGAGACCATCGCAAGCATCTGCAAAATGTATGATCTCACGGAAGCAGAATTCCGTAAGGCAAACCCTATCGTTGACAGCGAGGTGAAGAAAGGCATGACCGTCGTCATCCCTGAGAAAGAGGAGGAGAAGAAACTCATTTACGGTACTCACACCGTACAGAAGGGAGAAACACTCTACGGAATCAGCAAACTCTACGGTGTTGAAATCGAAGACATTATCCTCCTCAACCCAACGGCTTACACCGAATTGAAGGAGGGACAAACTTTGTTGATCGCCCAAGACGAAAAGAGCACAGCCACCAAGGTGGAATTGAACGGATTCGAATTGCATACGGTCAGCCAAGACGAAACCATCTACGGAATCGGTCAAAAATATGGATTGGAACCAGATCTCCTATACCATTTCAATCCAGACACGAAAGAGAAACTGACCGTGGGCAAAATCCTCCTTATTCCAGACAGTTTGCACCGGACAATGGTGCTCAAGAAGGAGAAAGACACAACGCCAAAGAAGGAACTAAACATCGCGTTGGCCCTACCATTCCAATTTGCGAAAGTGACCGAAACCAGTGTTTTGGAGAAGAACGCAAAAAAATTCATCGAGTTCTACCAAGGTATGCTTATCGCCGTAGACAGCATGAAGAAGAAAGGCATATCCACCAACCTATTCGTCTATGATTCAGGAAAGAGCGAAGCCGATGCGAAAAAACTCTTCTCCAACGAAGATTTAAAGAAGATGGACTTCATCATAGGCCCTGCTTATACGACACAAATCAAGGCCTTCTCCGAGTTTTCAGAGAAGAACAACATAAAATTGGTCATTCCGTTCTCCTCAAAGTCTGACGAGACCATGACGAATCCGAACATCTTCCAGCCTAATACGCCTCAAGACCACCACAACTACTTGACGGCAAAGGCGATCATCAACACCTTCAAATTGGACAACATCGTGTTGGTTAACTTCAAGGATCCTACTTACAACAACTTAAATCAGCTTTCAGACACTCTAAAAGCCATGTTGAAGGCAGCAGGAAGGATTTATACGGAAGTAACTTACAGCAACATCGAATCGGTAAAATCCGGACTCATATCGAAGAGCGACAATGCGGTCATCACACTGACTACCAACCAAGTGGCTCTGAACAAGATTCTTCCAGTCCTCAATATGATGGGAGAAAAGCATAGCGTGAAAATCGTAGGCTTCCCTGAATGGCAATCCTACCAGAGCATTTCGAAAGACATGTTCCAATTGGAGACTTTCATGCCAAGCACGTTCTTCATCAACTTCAACGACGAACACGTTCGCACCTACTTGAAGAAATACAGGTCGCTCTATCGCTCGGAACCCGACAACGCACAATCCAACCAAACGCAATACGGCATGTTGGGTTATGACTTGACCATGTACTTCTCCGAAGCCATGTCCAACTACGGTCGCGATTTCGAGGAGAACATCGAGAAGATTCCTTACAAACCGCTCCAATGCGACTTTAAGTTCAAAAAGATCAACGAGACGGGCGGTTATTACAACCACCATATCTATTTCATCGACCACAACACCCAAACAGGGCTAACGGCCGTAACATTCGAATAAAAAAGAGATGCGCAAAATAGTATTATTCATATCGACCCTCCTGCTCTGCTGCTCGGCAAACGCACAGAGAAGTAAATTCACGCAAGAAGTCTCCGTTGGTGTCAACGGAGGTCTCAACTTCTCCGAGGTGAGTTTTCTCCACAACAACAAAAACAGCTACAGTAAATACTTAGGCTCATCCAGCATGAGACAGGGTCTAAAAGCCGGTATAGCAGGACGCTACATCGCCCAAAAACATTTTGGTATTCAATTGGAGGCGAACTACCTGCAAGCTGGTTGGAAGGAGAAATTCAAGGAAGAGACCATCCTTAAAGGAACGGATGTCCAAGGGCTATCCTTGGAAAGGGAGATTGACTATATTGAAGTTCCCTTCTTGGCCCACATCTATTTCGGAAAGAAATTCAGATACTACTTCAACCTGGGCCCTAAATTGGCCTTCCTTACCTCCTTCAAAGAATTGGAAAGCAATCAGGATTTCGACAAGGAGACCTTTAAAATAAACGACATGGAGGATCCCCGCATGGAAGACGACCCATACTACCGAAAAGTAGACTATGGAGTCAGCATAGGCCTCGGATTCGAATACCCTATTGGAAAGACAAAATTGGGTGTGGAAGGTCGCTACGGATTCGGCTTTGAGGATATTTTCCCGAACTCGAAAAGTGATCTCTACCAACGATCCAACAACCAAATGTTATCTGTCACGATGTCTCTCATGGTTCCCGTGTTGGAATTTAAGCGATAATCAGTTTGAAGCAAAGAAGCCTGAAGGACAAAACACGGAGACTAACCGTGCCTTTATAGCCTCACAAAATGAGGCGCACAAGAAGAAAAAAAGACGCAGCACCTAGCTGCGTCTTTTTGCTAAATAATCGTTAATATTATATATAATCAAGACTTTTTATGAAAGGAGACTTTTTCACTCTTACCTAAAATATAATTGTTTATAATCCGACAAAATCTTCACCTAACTTCCGCTCCTGATAAGAAGCGACCTCCTCATCCGTTGGATGCTTAGCCATAATCTTACGTTTAGGCAGGGCATTCCAAGACAAGATATCCCAAGTACTCCATTGTCCATTTCTGTTGATAAAGGCGAAGTATGGTAGTCCATCCTTATCCTCCTCATACAAACAGACTTCCGAGATATCGACAAACGAAGTGTCCAATCGTGTGACAGAAAAACGCCAACCATACGAATCTTCCCCTATCGTCTCATAACTGTCTGGAAAGGATATCCGATAAATCATCGTATCCGTTTCCGTGTTCAACGTAATCTTATTTCCCTCCATACGAACAGAAACGACAGCCTTCACCCCTTCGGGCCTATCCGCCTTTTCCTTTTCTATTTTGGATGAATTGAAATAAGACAAACCACCAAATTCCAATGTGGGCAAGGACGAAATCCCCGATTCAGTTCCTTCTATTGATTTTCCACCTTGCACACTAACAGATGGATACGAAGATTCGTCTCCACTGCTCTGCGAATTACTTGAGCAACTAGCCAACAAGAACATCGCACATATTATAGCATACAAACATTTCATAATCACTCGTTTTTAATAAACTCTTTCTTGAAATTAGTTTTTTTGTTTCAAAAAAGCAAGAAGCAACTCTTATTTATGGAAAAACTTCGATAAAAGATGATTTAAGACAAGAAGAGAAGGCAGGAACTAGGATAAAAAGCGAACAAGGAGAGTTTATGGGGCTCACAATGAAAGGCACCAATCAGCCCAGAAGAGAAAAAAAATAGCCCCATACAATATGTACAGGGCCACCCTATAATTAATCACAATTCATTCAGAGTTGATATTCCCAGTAAACGATTAACGCATAACCCATCAACAAAACCAACAAAGCCTTGGCCAGATTAGCCGTAAACTGATAGTCCATTCTGGTGGAAGCCTTAACCAAGGAATAGATGAAATAGCCAGACGTCACCAATATGGCACATACAAAATAACGCCAACCCCAAGATCCTTCCAACGGAGAGAGGGCAAAAAGAAGGTAAGCAGAAACCGCCAACGCCACCACCAAACAAACGCCAATCAAAATCTTAGTCTTCTTAAAGCCTAAGACCACAGCAAAGGTGTGGCACTCCAACTCACGGTCGCCCTTCTCCGTAAACATATCCTGCGTCATCTCATAGATGAACGTCCATAGGAAAGCCAAAAGACCAAAGGCACCCATCCAACCCAACACTAGATCCGAGATGAGATTCACGTCGTCAGATGGCTCATAAATGAGATTCATATACCTCAATTCCAACAAGGCAATGAAAAGGGGAACCATTCCCATCATAAACGCCACGATGAAATTACCCAAGACATATTGACGTTTATAGGAGGAAGAGTAGAACCACAACAGGCCTAGGAACATAACATAGACCAAGAAGTTAGTCAACGACAACGTCTTCACACACAAAAGGATACCAAAGAGCATTCCTATACCCGTCAATATTTGATAAAAGACCATCGCCTGCTTCTTTGTCAAGGTTCTCCCCACAATACGGGTCAACGGCCTATTTATCTCATCGATACGCATATCAAAATAATCATTGATAACATACCCTCCCGCCAAAATAAAAAACGAAGAGAGGAGCATAAGGCAAAAATCAGACACCGGCATGGCTGGCTGCAACGTATATTGAGCCAAGACTGGGGTCAAGACACAATGATACATCAACCATTGAAAGGAAATGACCAACAGAAGGTTGGGCAACCGCATCAATTTCACATATTCCCTAAATGATTCCATATCTAAAATTCTATTAATCGACCGAAATTAAGCATTCGCTACTTTTTCACCGTCTCGCCCTTTATAACCAAAGGCACCTTCTTAGATCCCTTCGCCGTAGAAATCACCTTAACTGTCTTATGGAAAGTACCACTGACATTGTTCTTATAACGGACACAGACCGAACCCGTATCCCCCACCGCAACAGGCGTCTTGGTCCATCCAGCCGAGACACAGCCACAGGTGGCTACGACATCCTTTATCAGCAAAGGCTCCTTGCCTTCATTCTTAAAGACAAAATGATGATAGACTGGACCCGAGCCCAACTCGACCTTGCCAAAATCATACTCCTTCTCTTCCCATTTCATGGTTTCCGCAGCATACAGCGCATTGGTCAGGAGCAAAAAAAACATCGAAAAAAGTAATCTCATAAGCTTACAATTTTAGCGTGAACCAACAATCACCCAACGATTGTACATATCCACCCTTATCCTTATTCAAAAAAATACTCAATCACAAACAAGAGACCCGAGACGAGGAACAAAATTCCCAAGCCCCGTCTAAACCACAACTCAAACTTGGAAAATCTGCCGTACCATTGGGACAAACCCTGCGCACTATAGGCCAATACCCAAGAAAGAATCAACACAGGGAGCGCAGCCCCCACAGCAAACGAAACTGGCAAAAGGGCCGCCAGAGGGAAATCTTGAGAAAGGGACAACGGCATCATCAACCCGAAATAGACAGAAGCACAATAAGGGCAGAAGGCAAAAGCCAATAGAAACCCTACGAAAAATGCCCTGCGTACAGAAAATTTCTTTTCCGACAAGTTGAAACGAGCCACACACTTATCCGCAAATCCATGGATATGGATCACATCCAACATCAGCAAACCCACCAAAATAAAGAGAGGACCGACCAAGACGCCGACCCAATACTGTATCTTTGCGCCGAACTCCGTTCCGCCCGTAAAATAAAGAAGGGTAATTCCCAACAAAGCATAGGCTACCGTCCTGCCTATCGTATAAGCAACACTTCTAAAGAACAAACGCCCAGCACGGATTTCTTCTGTAGCACCAGCCTTCGACATATAGGATAATGCAGAGATATTAGCAGCCAAGGTACAAGGGCTAACACAAACGACCAAACCCATCAAAAATGTTGCCAATACAGGGAAATCCTTACCCATCAATATGTTTATGACTTCATCCATTCAAACAGCGCTACAAATTGGAGCAAAATTAATCTTTAATATACAAATCCCCAAAAAATCAATAACCAAATATATTGGACAACTTCGCCTCCAACATATAGCGACGAGGATTTATGGAGATGACCTTGCCGTCCGGACCAATCAAGACTCCGTAAGGAATCTTATGCACACGGTACATCTTGGAGATAGGGCTCTCCCAATAAAGCAAATCAGAGGCCTCCGTCCAACCATAGGGCACCTTTTCGACGGCCTCGCGCCACGCCTTCTCCTCCCTATCCAACGAGACGGACAAGACTTGGAAGCCCATCTTCCGATATTTCTCATACGAAACCGCAATGCGTTTGCGACGGTCCTCACTAGGCTCGCACCAAGAGGCCCAGAAATCTATGAACAGGTACTGTCCCGCATAGTCCGCCATGGAGACGGTATCGCCTGATATCGTTGGCAGCCTGAAATCGGGAGCCACCGACTCGACACTCAACTTCTGGTTCAAAGCCAACTCCTCATTCAAAAACTTCACATAAGGGGAATCTGCAATGGAAGGATCGAACGTCACAATAATATCCTTCAACTTATTCACATCGAAATATTGCATCAAGACACACACGAAATAGGCGGCTCCAACCGACGTCGGATTTCCGGCGACAAAGCGTTGCGTATTCTGGAGCAACCGTTCCGAGGCATCATTATAGCGCTTCGTCAAGGATTTAACCCCCTCATAATCATTCTGTTTCTTGGCGTTGGTAATCTCAATCAGCAGATTGTTATGTTCCCACTTCATCTTCATCATCTCCTTCTGAAGATTGGCAAAATCACTATGCGAACGAGAGCCCTCGACTTTCACCTCATCAGGCAAAAGAATGGAACCCGACATATTAATTTTGGCATTCTCCACAAGGACATCAATCGGAGTCATCCTCCCCACCTGCACATACATCATCGTAGGAGAATCGACATGCCCATGGAAACGGAAAGAGCCTCCTCGGATATCCGTACTATCCAAAACGACCAATTCACCCAACTCATTTTGTTCCAGCAAATAAGCTTTCGAGGCATTCACAAAACGCAAATCGCCATGAATCAAGAAAGACTCCTCCCTTGAACAAGAGGAACAGATCAACAAAAGAAGAAAAAAAAGAAGACGAACCATCGGAGCAAAATTGATTTCTTAGTAATATGCATAAATAATATCGACAGGCACTCCAAAGAGCCAGGACCGAATCAATCCCCGCAACAACCCGAACAAAAAAGAAGAAAAGAAGGGCAACCGCACACGTCGATTACCCTTCCCTATTTTTATTGATTCAAATAAACAGAAGCGAAATTACTTCTTGATAACTCCATTGATTTGCAATACAGAGATACCCTTGTTATTTGGATCATTCGTAATCAAAGTAACACGGTTGGTGAAATCGCCAGCAGCGAAACCTTTCGTATTAATCTCCAACTTGATGTCAGCCTTCTTACCTGGCTTGATTGGCTTAGAAGGAGCCGTCAAATTGATAGCCTTGCTATCTGCAGAAGCCTTACGGATATACAAATCGCTCTTACCGTCGTTAGAAACAGTGAATTTGAAAGTCTTCTTAGTGTCAGCCTTTATCTCACCCAACTTGATGACGTTTCCAACCTTAACAACAGGAGCATTAGCCTTCTCCTCAGCAGTCAAAGAAGCAAAGTTCTCTTGAATATTTCCGTGGATGGAGATAACAGAGTTCTTACCGTCTTTCACAACTGGCTTGCCATTAACAAGCACCTCAACATCTTCAGAGATAGAACCCCACTCGCCTGCGTTCTTCTTGATTGTTACATCGATGGTACCCTTCTCACCAGCTTTCAACTTTTCTGGAGAAGACTTGATTTCCATGTAAGCAGGAACGTTCTTGAAAGAAACAGCCATATCTTCCTTCGTGTTGTTCACGATTTGAACACGCTCTGTCTTACCGTTCTCATACTCAACAGCATTCATGTAAACATGTTTCTTCTTCAAACGCAAACCGTTGAAATCGATTTGATATTGATCCTCGATCTTAGCAGCCTTAGGGATAACCTCACCCTTGATGGTCAATCTCTTATCACCTGCGTTAGAAGTAACTGTAATTGTCTTTGTAAATGCACCTGGACGACCACTTGCATTATAAGTAGCGATAACCGTACCCGTCTCACCTGGAGCAACTGGAGTTTTCGTCCACTCTGGAGTTGTACAACCACAAGAAGCCTTTACCTTTTGAAGAACCAAGTCAGCGCCACCAGTGTTCTTAAAAGTAAACGTACATGACACCTTTCCTGTTTCTTCAGGGAATGTTCCGAAATTGTGAACCAACGTGTCAAACGAAATTTCAGGAGCTTTTCCACTTACTCCTGCTACGCCTGCAGTTTCTGCAGCCTTTTCACTTGCTCCTTTACCTGCAGCAGATGTAGTAACCACAAATGCAGCCGCCGCCAAAAAGAATAATAGCAACTTTTTCATGACTCTCTTTGTATTAATTTTTACTTGTTATTTAATTCAAATCCAACATAAGGAGCAAACCCTCTCATTAAATCCGCAACCTTACGGAATGCAAAATTATAAATAAACTGAGAAAAACGAGTTTATATCTCAAAATAAAACTTAACAAATCAAAAAAAGAAGTAGTTTTTTAGTTCCACATGGGAGAAATCAACCCACATAGGACATTTTTTTATATTTTTGATGAAAATTTCAATAGACAAAAACAGATGAGAAAACTCATTGTTTCATTCACAGCGATGCTCCTATCCGCATCAGCACTTTCGTTCGCCCAGTTGGAGAATTGGAGTGTTGTCTCTCCGCTCAAAACAAAAACGACGTTAAGCGGAAGTTTCGCCGAACTACGAAGGAACCATTTCCATGGCGGTTTGGATTTCAGAACACCCAACGGGGAAAATACACCCATATATGCCGTAGACAAAGGCTACGTATCCCGAATCACCATCTCGGCCCGGAGTTATGGAAAATTGGTCTACATCACCCACCCCAACGGATACATGACGCTTTATGCCCACCTGAACGGCTTCGTGCCTAAATTGGACTCCATCGTCAAAGCTAAGCAATATGCCAAACGAAGCTACGAGATCGACTTCACGCTAGAAGAGAACGAGTATCCTGTAGAGAAAGGGGAGCTATTTGCTTTGTCGGGTAATACTGGCGCTTCGGCCGGTCCTCACCTTCACTTCGAAATCAGGACTAAGGAGGAGCAATATATGCAGAACCCGCTGAAACTCAACAAAGATTTTCTTTTCGTAGACGACAAGAAACCTCGCATCTTCGCCGTGAAACTTTACGGAGTTAACGGAGGCTCTATCAACGGCAGCAAAGAGAAACGGTTCAACTCCGTCATGGTGAAAGGGAAAGGCAGAAAACTGCAAGCGGCAAACAACATAAAGGCATGGGGAGAAATCGGCTTCGGTGTGAAAGCCAACGACTACATGACGGGAACAAGTTTCACCCATACCCCACGACACCTGAAAGTTTACGCCGACGGCAATGTCATATCAGACATTACCATTGACAACTACAAATATTCCGATACGAGGGCTCTCAACAACTTCATCGACTATCGCCACCAAGCCAAGACAGGCGAATTTTTCATGCGCTCGTTCAAGGACAAGAACAACCCGTTGGACTTTTATCATGGGACAACCGGTCTACTGAACATCAACGAAGAACGTGACTACAACCTCAAATACGAGGTAATCGACGACTTCGGAAACTCAGACTCCATCACCTTCACCATCAAGGGTGAACGGCACGACCTCCTTATAGAAGCACCTAAGTCAGGGGACAAAATCACGGCTGGAGAAGGCTACTTCTACGACAAAGGGGATTTCCTTTTCCACTTCCCCGCAAATGCCATATACTCAGACCTCTATACGGATTACAAAGAGAAAAGTGGCGGAAGATACTTCTCTTCCATCTACTCCATCGGCAACCGTGAGACACCGTTGCACACCTTCTGCGACATTTCCATCAAAGTCAAAAAGGATAGTTCGGCTTTGGACGTATCCAAACTGTTCATCGCCAAATTAAACGATAACGACCTAATATACGGTTCGGCAGGAGGAAAATACACCAATGGCTATATGGTCGGAATGACCAATACGTTGGGCAAATTCGCCGTGGCGGAAGACCGAACACCGCCTGTCATTTCGTCCGTCCACACCAAAGGACTGAGAGGCTACCCTGTGCTCGTTTTCAAGATTGGCGACGGACTTTCGGGAATTGCCAGCTACGACGGCTACATCGACAATGAATGGGTCCTTTTTGAGCACGATGCGAAGACTCATACCATTCGTTACCATATAGACACGAAGAAATTCGAGAAGGGCAAAAGCCACTCCTTCAAACTGGTCGTAAAAGATTATTGTGGCAACACGGCCACCTACTCGAAAACCATATTTCTATAAACTGATTTAGATTTCCAAGAAAACAGATAGACACTTATATGGCTTCATTTAAAGAAATCAAAGCTTTGTTCCTCGCCTCTCTTTTGAGCATAGGCCATTTGCAAGCCGGAACAAACATATTAGTAGGAAGGAACGCATCGGAAGATGGATCCTCCTTCTGTACCTACTCGGCAGACTCCTACTCTCTCTACGGAGAACTCATCCACTACCCTGCCAACGAATATTCCAAATATGCCACCACCGACATTTTCGGATGGGACACCCATAAATACCAAGGCAAGATAAAGCAAGTTCCCAACACATACGCAGTCTTGGGCAATATCAACGAACACCAAGTCTGCATCACGGAATCCACGTTCGGCGGACGGAGCGAACTGGTGGACACGACAGGAATTTTGGATTACGGAAACCTCATCTACATCACGCTTCAACGTGCCAAGACAGCAAAAGAGGCCATCGAGGTAATGACAGACCTTGTCAGCACTTACGGCTATTGTAGTTCGGGAGAGACCTTCTCCATTGCCGACCCCAACGAGATTTGGATCATGGAAATGATCGGGAAAGGTCCCGATGTCAAAGGTGCCGTCTGGGTTGCCATGAAAGTGCCCGACGACTGCATCTGCGCCCACGCTAACCACTCCAGAATAACGACATTCCCTTTGAAAGACCGGGAGAATTGCCGCTACTCCAAAGACGTAATCTCCTTTGCCAAGGAAAAGGGGTATTTCAACGGAAAGAACAAAGACTTCAGTTTCTCCGACGCATACGACCCTATGGGATTCACCGCCAGACGATTCTGTGACTCTAGGGTTTGGAGTGTCTTCAGGAGAATCAACCCGGAGATGGAGAAATATGTAGACTACATCCTCGGCAAATCCAATGACAGGTTGCCCCTTTGGGTGAAACCATCCAGAAAACTTACGCTTCACGAGCTAAAGAACTTGATGAGGGACAAATTCGAGAACACGCCGCTCTCGCTAGACAAAGACCCTGGTTCTGAACCTTTTGGCGCCAAATACCGATATGCTCCCCGCTATTGGCAAGTAGACGATGTGGAGTATTTCCATGAGACACCTATCGCAGGTCCGCAGAACGCCTTCTCGTTCGTAGCTCAGATGAGGAACTGGTTGCCCGACATGGTGGGAGGCGTGCTATGGTTTGGCGTGGATGACGCCACGTTCACCGTATATATCCCTATCTATTGTGGCACGACCGCTGTGCCTAACTGTTTCCGGGCAGGAAACGGAAGTCTTTTGAAGTTCTCCTGGACATCCGCCTATTGGGTATTCAATTGGGTCTCCAACATGGCATACGCGAAATATGAATACATGGAGAAAGACATTAAGAAAGTCCAATTGGACATCGAAACCAAGTTGGAAGACAATTTGGAGGTTATTGAAGTAGCAGCCAAATCCCTCTACACGAAATCCCCAGAGTTCGCGGCACGCTTCCTCACGGAATATTCCGAGAACCAAGCACTCATCATGATGGAGCAGTGGAAAAACTTGGGAGAGTTCCTTATGATCAAATATTGTGACGGTAACATCAAGAGGGAACGCAACCAAAAATTCATCGACAACGGCTGGGGAGTTCCCGACAAGATTATCCAACCAGGCTACTCTCAGCAATACTACAAAAATATCATTGATGCGACAGGATCAAGATACAAAGTGCCAGAGAGCAAATAAAATTCAGAAGGGAAGCACCGAGGAGATTCGATACTTCCCTTTTTTATTGCCTATATCTTTGCTCCCCATGTTAAACCAAGGGACTATTGAGACCTTTCTTCGACGCAAAATGGAGAAGAGGATGAGAAGAACCTAGCGTAACAAAGAGACAACATCAACCCCGCCCTCGCCTTTAAAGGCAAGGTACAGAAAAAGGTTTCCAAGGGTGTTCTAATCTAAAATCGCCCTGAAATCTACAGACCTCTTTGATGTTTCTCCAAAATAGCTTGAATTATAAAATCCGTTTTATTAGGTGTACTTTCAAGTATTTTCGAGACCTCTTCCGGTGCATTGAACCCATACGTCTTACAGGTGGTTTTCTTGCGTCCAGCACCCTCTCGCCGGCCACCTCTCTTTTTCTTTTCTACCTGATTTTCCATTTTTATTTTAATTTTGCAACATATAAGCCAAAACTGACGCGTTAAGATTTTCCGGCCATTCATTTTACCGCATTCTTTCCGCAACTAAATAACAACTTACAAATTCGACAATCTTTTTCTTATATAGTTTTACTTTATGTATATTAACATCCATACCCATAAACTCCAACCCTCGGAAAATGTCCTTGCCGTAGCCAACCTTTCCCTTCAGGCGTCGCTTCCTGCCTCAAACGAGCTATTCTCCTTGGGCATTCATCCCTGGGATATTCCCTCCTTGACTCCCTCACAAATAGAAGAGCACTTGGAAAGGATTCGGATTGAGCCTCTATTCGCCATCGGTGAAATCGGCTTGGACAAGCTGAAATCCAGCGACCTAACCGCCCAAATCGAACTCTTCAAAGCCCAAATAGCCATCGCCAACCAGAGGGAGAAGCCCATCATCATTCATTGCGTCAAAGCCTTCAACGAGCTATTGCAACTAAAATCGGCATTCAAAAACCCTGCCATTATACATGGGTTCAGAGGAAAACCCTCTCTGATGGAAAATCTCTGCAAGGCAGGATTCTTCCTCTCTTTCGGCGAACGATTCAACGAAAAAACCGTAGAAGAGACCCCTTTGGATCGTCTATTCTTAGAGACCGACGATAGCAAGACACCCATCCAATCCATCTACCAACGAGTGGCGGAAATCAAGCATTGCGACCTCACCTCACTAAAAAAAGCTATAGAGGAGAACTTCAAACGGTTATCAGCAAAACGCTAAAAACTTCCACCAGCACCACCGCCACCAGAGCGACCTCCACCAAAACTTCCACCGGAGCGGCCACCGCCAAAGCCTCCACCTCCAGAACGGCCACCTCTACCACTGGAACGGAAGAGAATAAGCAATATGAAGCAGACAATCTTAAACCATGGAATACCCGCCACTTTGTAACGGATCCGTTCTCCGTATTCTCCAATACGGTAATAGTTATTACCCGTTATCCAAAAAGTATCGACAAGATTCAAGAGGAAACCCGTATACTTTTTAGGATGCTTTATGTAAACATCCTTTTTCTTATGGATAAGTAAATAAATATAATTCGGCAGAGCTAAAACCGTACGAATACCCAATCCGACCAAGAAAAGGAGAATGGCAAAGAGGAAAAGATCCACAAAGAATTCCTCTATAGGAGACAACTCCTCTTCTTCTATCCCTTCCGATACATATTCAGGGTCAGTAGTCAAGATCGTGTAAATCGAATCCACGGCTAAACTAATCGCGGCATCAAAGTTACCCTCTTTGGCATTAGGCACAATGTATCGATTTCCCACCCTTTTACAGAGGGCATCCGGCAATTCACCCTCAAGACCATAGCCTGTCGTAATATAATAACTCTTATCAAGCGAGGCCAACGTAATCATCAACCCTCGGTTATTCTTCTCACTTCCAACTCCATATTTATTGAAGACACGCAAAGAAAACTGCTGTGGGTCATCCCCATCCAAGTGTTCTACCGCAACGACAAGCGTCTTCACACCCACCGAATCTTCCAACTCATAGAGCTTTTGTTCGATATACTCTACACACCCGTCACTCAAAACGTGATCCGGATTACTCGTGTACATGGGATAGCCACCCTTCTGAGGGAGAGGTATATTATCAGGATTGTACGAAGCGGCATGAAGTGTTGAAATCGAACCCAATAGCAAGAAAAAGAGAAGCAGAGCCACAAACCTGCTCCACAACGACTTTCCCTCTACTCGGCATTCGTCAAACTTTGTGATCACCCTTGGCAAAAACATATCCATAAAGTAAGTAGTACGCTAAATAAAACTTCACCAATTAATTAAAACAAAGATATAAAGAAAATCAATTGCCCGCAAAGATTTGAAAGGATTCCGCAACTATGATTGAACGGAGAAGATCTATAGGGCAACCCTGTCATTCCATTCCAACAACAGAACGGATATATTACTTATGGAGGGAAGGCTACGCTGCATTATAGAACGCACCACAGAATTTAATTATCTATATCCACTCATCCTCTTTCAATGGCGTACCGAAGTCATGCCAAGGAAGCCACACCCCCTCTTTCTTGTGATAGACAATTCCAGGGCTCACGAAAGGGAACCCTTTCACTGGCTTGCGTACCTCATAAATATCTAGTACTTCAGATTCAGGGACATACGCCTCATAATATCGATACTCCTTGTCATCAGAGTCTATTCTTGGCTTTATCCCAGCCGCTTTAGCAGCTGCTTCATCATCGAACATAATGAAAATTTCATCGGTCTCCTTTTTATATTCTCCAACCCGCACCTGTGTCCCCTTGTAAACAGTATAATTTTCATACACCCGATAGGCGGATTCTATCTCCTGTTTGTCCACGGAACGTTTGAAGTAATTTCCCATATTTTCAAATCCTAAAGACGACAAGTCCGGATAATTACCGATAATAACCCCAAGATCTTCCACATAGCAGTACATTCTATGCTCAATTCTGACAATAGGATAATGTGAAGTTCTAAATCGATTCATATTTTTGTTTTATAGGATCTGTTGTTTGAGGAAATTTCTGTCTATCACCTTTTCAGTAAGCATCCTCCATTTAATTTTTCTATTTTCTCACCGACAAGTTACACATTTACTTAATTTTCAACATAATAACAATACAAATATAAGACAAATACCATTATCATAGGTATGCGCAACTTCACTACAAATTTTAGAAAAACTCTTTGAAATTGCAAGCAATTCACAGGAAATCAAGCAAATGAGAATAGCACGCCTCTTTTTTGACAACTAGTCAATACTTTTTCCTACCGTTATTGGCGAGGCTTCTCTTCTCCACTAATCCTTATATCACTATTTTTCAATAAGATAACCACATCATAGGTGATACGAATCATTTAGCACAGTTATCAAAAAATATACCTAATTTTTGCCAATGTCTGTCATGCTTAAATTGCTCGCCGCCACTCATTCCAAATAGACCTTCACAGAGCCTACTTTAATCTTAGACTCCACCAAGACGGGAATCTGTCGGACATCGTTCGTTATCCAGACATAGACGGGCACACCTGCTTCAAACATGGTTCCCTCCACCACTGTGGCTGTACACTTCAAGCAGTCATATTCCTTGCCTGTTCGTGTCTCAATCTTTTCCCTTCCCAAAACAGAGCCATAAATGGTATAGACAGAATCATTAAAAATCACATGGAACGGTATCTTGCCCTTCTCCTTCCTATTTCGGACATCCATCGAACGTGCCACATAAACCGCATTGATGATATCCCAAGAACAAGCAGGATGTTCGATAACCTTTGTCCGCACCAACGTATCTTTCCGAGAGGAATAGGTCTTATAAATGAAATCTCCATCATAACGATAGTAGTCCTTCGTCACCACCCCGTTTTCACTCGTGGAAGCCTGCATATAGAGGGGCTTGAAATCTTTCGTCACGGAAGCCGTATGACGGGAATGCAACGAATAGAGCCACTCCCACTTCGGAAGATTATCGGCCACCACCGTAAACTTGTAATTACCGTTCTCCTCAGCGACAGAAAATTTTGCCACACCCGCTTTCACCCAGACGAATCCCCAATTGTAATAGGCAGCATAATCCAACACCTCTCCTGCCCCAAAGGCCTGCGTTTCCTCCACACACTGAGCCTCCACCCGACTTCCGACCGAGAAGAGGAGAAGCGAAAACGCCAACAGACAACGGAGAAGAGAACCCATCCTTATCACCATTTAAGAGAAGAGAAACAACTGATTTTCCGCAAATAAAAATTTTCCACGATGCTTTTTGGATAAATCTCCTTGATCGTTTCATTGACAACCCGTTCCATATTTTCTTTCCGCTTCTGGGTGAAGTTTTTCTTCATCTTCGAATATTCTGAACGGGCGGAAAAAACAGCCTTAAAATTCCCCACTTCCCCCTTCAGTAAGAAGACGAAAGCTGAAAGATAATCCAAGAAATAACGAGCGAACAACATCTTCCTCAACTGCTTCGGCAAGGCATTCTTATAAATCATCAACAAGTTGTTCCTGTAATTCAGATATGTTTTATGTGGATTGGAAGCATTCAAAGTTCCTCCACCGACATGGAACACCACACTCTGCGGAAGACAGACGATCCGATAGCCACGACTACGCATACGCCAACACAAATCGATCTCCTCCATGTGCGCAAAGAAATCCGCATCCAAGCCGCCACAAGCCCGATAAGCCTCTGCACGGACAAAAAAAGCCGCCCCCGTCGCCCAGAACAGGTCACATTCCGTATCGTATTGTCCCTTATCCTCCTCAACAACGGAAAGAATGCGTCCCCGACAGAACGGATAACCGAACTTATCCATAAAGCCACCCGCGGCACCCGCATGTTCAAAGAAAGGAGGTGCGACCTGCGACCGAATCTTCGGCTGACAAACCGCCACATCTGGATGGGCATCCATATAGGAAATCAACGGGTCGAGCCAATGCTCCGTCACTTCCACGTCAGAATTAAGCAAAACGAAATACTCTGCCTCAATCTGAGCCAATGAACGATTATAGCCATCCGCAAAACCATAATTGCGGTCTAGGACCACCTGCCGAACATCAGGATAATTTTCCGTCAAGAAAGGCAACGAATCATCCGTCGAAGCATTATCCGCCACGATTACCTCGACGCCCTCCTGTTGAGAAAAGCGGCAGACAGAAGGGAGAAACTGCTCCAACATCTTCCTGCCATTCCAATTCAATATGACGACTGCGACCTTCATTGAACTACCTCCCGTTTATGCTTCCAACGTTTGTGCGACCATAGCCAATAGGCTGGGTTTCGGCGCAACGTCTGCTCGAAAAGAGCCACATACTGGTCTGTAATCTCATTCTCCTTCGTATTGCGGGCATTCTCCGTAAGAAGGACCAAATCACAAGTATAGTATCCACGTTTCACCTTCGACACATCAAAATAGATCACGGCAAAACCGTTTTTCTTCGCGATGCGTTCTGGACCGTTCAAGAAAGGGGTATCTTGGTTCAAAAAGTTCGCCCAATAGTGCAAGTTGCTCTTGGATGGAGTTTGATCGGCAATAAATCCCATGGCAAAGTTTTTCTTCTGTTGCTTAAACTCGAAAATCGCCTTCAAGGCATCATTCTTCGGGATATTAAACGTTCCAAAACGGCTACGCAACTTCAAGAAGAAGCCATCGAAATACTTGTTTTTCAACGGACGATAAAGTTCGCCCGCAATAAAGCCCTTGGCATCGATGAAGATGGAAGGAATCCACTCCCAATTGCCATAATGGCCCAACAAAACCACCGCACTGTTGTTTTGACAGATATCGTACATCAACTCCGGATTAGAAAAATGCATACGTTTTTTTATCTCCTCATCAGAGATATGCATCAACTTCACCGTTTCGAAGAACAAGTCGGCAAAATGCGAATAATAGGCCTTTTCTATACGCCGAATTTCCTCCAAACTCTTTTCTGGGAAGGAATTGGTCAGATTAGTCCGCACCACTTTCCGTCTATACCGAACGACATGATAGACAAGGAAATAGACCATATCCGAGATGGCATACATCACGCAAAACGGCAAGCAGGAAATCAGCCACAAAAGCGGATATAACAAATAATAGAGAATAGCCATACTTACTTATTTTCAGAAGATTCCGCCATCTGAGCATTGATGGACTCAATATAATTGAGGATATCCTCGCGTCCCATTTTTGTCTCTGCAGAGGAGACGAATATAGGAGGCAACTCTTCCCACTGCTCAAACAACTTGTCGCGGTAAGCCGAAATATTCGTATGCAACTTGCCTGCCGAGAGTTTATCCGCCTTCGTAAAGATGATGGAGAATGGGATTCCGTTCACGCCCAAAAACTCGATGAACTCCAAGTCTATCTTCTGAGGTTCAAGACGGGCATCCACCAAGACGAAGAGATTGGTCAACGACTCGCGATTCATCACATAGCCCTTGATGATTTTGTCCAACTTCGTCAAATCGGATTTACTCACTTTCGCATAACCATACCCTGGCAAATCCACCAAAAACCAATTCTTATTAATCAAGAAATGGTTGATCAACAAGGTCTTACCTGGCTTCGAAGAGGTTTTGGCCAAATCTTTCTTCTCCGTCAACATATTGATCAGGGAAGACTTTCCCACATTCGACCTTCCGATGAAGGCATACTCCGGCAAATTATGCTTCGGACACTTATATACCTCCGAATTACTTATTATAAATTCTGCTGATTTAATATCCATATCTTAATGTAAAATCATATATACCAATTCCTTAAGCAACTCTCCATCAGGCACACCCGCCGAATCGATTCCCTTCGACTTCGCATCGTAGGTACGAAGCAAAGCGATAATCTGCAAGGTTTTCCATCCATTATATTTGGACACCGCCGTCTGGTAATCACGCACGAAATAGACGTTGATGCCCAACTCCTTCGCCACGTTGGCTGGCGACTTATCCTTGATGTAATAATAGAGCATCAAGTTGGAGAAAAAGTTGAACAGCACCGTAATGGTCAAGACCAAAGGGTTATTCTTCGGATTCTGCTCAAAATAGAGGACAATACGGTTAGCTTTCAGCACATCCTTATTAACCAAGGCATTGAGCAACTCGAAATTATTGAAATCCTTGTTGATACCCACATTCGCCCCAACAATATCAGCTGTCAGCAAATTATCTTTAGGTTTCAACAGGGACAATTTTTCCAACTCATTGACCACCTTGGACAAGTCCGTGCCCAAAAACTCCGTCAGCAACTGCGTCGCCTTCGGTTCAATCTGCAAGCCTTTTCCCTTCAGATAGTCGGAAATAAAAGTAGGCACCTGATTGTCATACAGTTTTTTGGACTCAAACAAGACTCCAACTTTCGGCAGCTCGGCAACAAACTTCTTTCTGCCGTCCACCTTCTTATATTTATGGCAAAAGACCAAAATCGTAGAAGACATCGGCTTCTGTAGATAATAGACCAAGTCGTCCAAATCAGAAAGATTCTGTGCCTCCTTAACAATGATCACCATATACTTCGACATCATTGGATAACGACGCGCCATCGTAATCACCTCCTTGGTCGTCACAGCATCTCCATACAACACCACTTGGTTAAACTCCCGTTCCTCCTCCGACAAGACATTGTTTTGGATGTAGTTGCTTATCTCATCAATGTAATAAGGCTCCTCGCCCATCAAGAAATAGATGGGCTTATAGACCTGTTGTTTCAAGTCGGAAAGTATCGTTTGGAAATCAGTGGACTTAGCTGCCATAAGAAATCAATGTTTGGATGTAAGTTGTCATTCCATCAATCGGAAACCAAATGCTGGATGGAGAAGTCGCCGTTCATAAGCAACTCCAAGGCATTAATACCCATACGGACATGGTCTTCGACAAATCGGTTTGTGACCATCCGGTCACTCTCCTCCGTCTTCACGCCCGAAGAGACCATCGGTTGATCCGAAATCAACAGCAACGCCCCCAAAGGAATGCGGTTGGCGAATCCCACCAAGAACAAAGTGGCCGTCTCCATATCGATAGCCGTGGCACGCGTACGAACGAGATACTCCTTGAAAGCATCGTCATGCTCCCACACACGGCGATTGGTCGTATAGACCACTCCTGCCGAATAGTCATGGCCTGCGTTACGTACGCAAGAAGAGATCACACGTTGGATAGCGAAAGATGGAAGGGCTGGCACTTCGGGTGGCATATAGTCGTTGGACGTACCCTCTCCACGGATGGCCGCGGAAGGGACGATGTAGTCACCAAGTGAATTCAACGAGCTCAAACCTCCACACTTACCCAAGAAAATCACACCTTTCGGATTGATGGCAGAAAGCAAGTCCATGATAATGGCCGCATTGGCGCTTCCCATACCGAAGTTAATAATGGTGATACCGTTAGCCGAAGCATTGGGCATATTTCCGTCACGACCGCAAATAGGCACACCATACCACTCCGCGAACAACTCGACATAATGGTTGAAATTGGTCAGCAAAATATACTGCGTGAACTCCGACAGAGGCCGTTTCGTATAACGAGGCAACCAATTTTCTACTATCTCCCCTTTTGTTTTCATATTCGATCAAAAATGTCTATTTTTGTAGTTGTGCAAATATAATAAAATGTTGGAACTTAACTTACCCAAATATGCCTTTAAGATAAAGGAATCAGACGGCAAGAAGGTGATTTTCGACCGATGTCGGAAAAAGTTCGTCTCACTCACCCCGGAGGAGTGGGTCCGTCAGAATATGGTTGAGTTCCTCATCCAAGAGAAAGGCTTCTCGGAAGCCCTCATCGGAAATGAAGTCTTGGTCAAGATCAACGACATGCACAAACGTTGCGACACAGTGATCTACGGTCCGAAGGGAGAGCCCATCCTGATAGTGGAATACAAGGCCCCCCACATCGAAATCACCCAGAAGACCTTCGACCAAATAGCCATGTACAACTTCAAGCTGAAGGTATCCTTCCTGATTGTATCCAACGGGCTGAAGCACTATTGTTGCGAAGTAGACTACAAAAACAACAGGTACAACTTCCTCCGCGAAATTCCGTCACGAGACCTAATATACAATAAAATAGAGTTATGAAATTATTTAAGATTATTTCGATTTTAGTTCTCATTGTTGTCCTCGCTTTGGCAGGAGTCATATATTATCGCTACTACTTTGTGTTCGGAACGGGCATCAAAAGTGGCGAACTCAATCAAATCGTCTTGAAAGGCAACCTCTTCAAGACCTACGAAGGTCGTCTCATCCAATCCGGCTTCAAAGGTACGCAAGCCAACACGATTCAATCCTACGAATTCAACTTCTCCGTCGAAGACGAGAAAGTGGCCAAAAGATTGGAACGTTTGGGCAGAAAGAGCCTCGAACTGCACTATAACGAATATAAGCATGTCCTCCCTTGGCGCGGCAACAGCGTCTACATTGTGGACAGTATCGTCTCCATCATCGACGAGGAACCGGATTACGGACTCGAAAAGAAATCGACAAAGAAGAAACGCGTCAGAAAGATAGAGGAGGATGACGAAGAGGAATACCTCTCCGACGCAGAAGAGGAGGAAGAATACGATGAGGTGTTCAAATCATTAGAATACTACGAGAAGAAATGAACGACAGCCAATTTTCATCCAAGCTTTTGGAGAACGCCATCAACGAATTCGCCAAATTACCAGGAATTGGCAGGAAAAGCGCATTGCGGCTGGTCCTATTCCTTCTGAGGCAAAGCACGGAAGAGGTAAACAACTTCGGAAATGCGTTCATCAAACTCCGAAACGAAATAAAATACTGCAAACGATGCCACAACATTTCCGACACGGAGGTTTGTAGCATCTGCTCCAACCCCAAGCGTGACGAGAAGACCATCTGTGTGGTGGAAAACGTCAAAGACGTGCTCTCCATCGAAAACACGCAACAGTTCAACGGTCTTTACCACGTGCTGGGAGGTGTCATCTCCCCTATGGATGGCATTGGCCCCAACGACCTCAACATCAACAGTCTAGTGGAACGAGTCTCCAACGAGGAGATCCAAGAGGTCATCCTCGCCCTCAGTCCGACAATGGAGGGCGACACGACGAACTTCTATATATACAAGAAGTTGGCCACATCGGGAAGACCCGTAAAGGTAACAACCATCGCCCGAGGCGTGGCCATTGGCGACGAATTGGAATATGCTGACGAGATCACCCTCGGACGCTCCATCGTGAACCGAACCCTTTATCAAGAGAACGTATAGGCGCCCCAAAGGGCATTTAAATCAAACAAAAAAAAAATGGAGAACAACATTCAAACAGAGTTAGAGAAATACAAGAAGGTGACGAAAACGATCTATATTGGCGCAATCATCGCCGCCTTGGCCGCGGCAGTAATCAGCTATATCGTAACAAGTTCTGACATGGAGCCAACCAACAACACCATCTTCCAATCCATCGCCATCCTTATGATGTTGGCCGTGATTCCACTCTCGCTGAAATACTACAAAAAGAAATTCGTCGAGATAACAGAAGAGAGTTCCTCTTCCGAAAAAGAGAAAATACGAGACATCACCAAGCAATACATCATCAAGACGATAGCCAACCTTTGCGTTATGCAGATAATCGCCTTCGCCTATGCCTGCACAAAGGATGCCTCAATGCTCTATTGCGAGCTGATCATTGGCATTGTCATCCTCTTTTTCTGCAAGCCTGACCAATTAGAGATAAACGAAGAAGTGCAACAATAACAGATTCCTCATCATGAAGATAGCAGTTGATTTTGACGGAACCATCGTCACCCATGAATACCCCGCAATCGGCAAGGAGAGACCTTTTGCCATCGACGTACTTAAACGCCTCCAGCGGGAAGAGAAACACCAAATCATCCTATGGAGCGTCCGGACCGGCGAACTTTTGGACGAGGCAGTCGCCTACTGCAAAGAGCGCGGTTTGGAGTTCTATGCGGTCAACAAGAACGACCCAGAAGAGGAATACACACCCGATACGCCCCGAAAACTGAACGTAGATATGTTCATCGACGACCGTGACGTTCATGGCATGGCAGACTGGGCCTACATCTACAAAAAGATCAAAGGAGAAGAGACCTCTTCTTTCGGCATGGGCGAACCCCAACGCGTTCGGAGAAAACCCAAAAACATCATCCTGCGCTTCGGGGAATGGTTGGACAAATTAGGCGATGAAATCGACAAGCGGAAACGATAAACTACGGGCATACGGAAGAGACGTGGCGTACATGTCTCTTCCCCATATCGTGTCATTCTAATCCACCAATTGGGTGGTCGGAGAAAGTAATTCTTCATAATATTCCACATCTTCCTTCGAAACAGAAAATTCATAAAGAGACTTACCGTCCATCTTATAACGATAAACGAACTCCCATCCGAATTCACTTATGGCTTCAGCTGGAGAATGTGGGGAGATACCATGATCTACCCATAGGAAGTAGTTGCCTTCCGTCTCATCAAATACTGGAGGAACATGGTAGACACCATGATTTTCAAACACAGCATTAAGAATCAAAGGCCCCTTTACCCCTTGCAAGAAAAACGTATCTACATTGACCCCTTCTAAATTCAAATTACGGGCTGTCAAATAGAGAAACGCCTTACGTTCCGACAAGTCATACGCAAGGCTATCCATAACGAACCGCTCATCATACCATTGAGTTTCAGGTAGCCGAGATTGTAATTCCTTCAAATCAGACTCCACCAAAACGCCAGCATACAAATCCTTGACTTCCTGTGCTGTCATATTATACTCATCCTTTGTAAACACCAGGTCAAGCAAGACATTTCCATTGGAATCAAAATAAGAAACTTGCAGATCAAAATCAAGATTGGACATATCACGAAAGAGTTCTTTCCAAGCATCAGGTGCATTCGTCCAATCCATCAATTCTCGATACCGTTGGAAATCGGTATCCGAATCTCGAAGATAGGCTTCATGCCGATCTCGCCCCTCCGACTCTTTATAGGAATAGCATAAACGGACGCGCCTATCTTTCCCCTTATAAAGCACAGAATCCAACACCAACTCAGAATCCTCCATTGGCGTAGGACACATATAATTCATCCATGTGACAAAAGCACACAGACTTTGCTTGTCGTACATTTCACAAGAAAGCAGCAAGAAGGGGAAGACTCCCCACAAAAGGAACTTACGCATAGTCTTCATATCAGTAGGATTATCAATTCCTAAACGATTCCAACATGGCTGAGTCCAAATCTTCCCTCGTAATAGAGAATCTCGCCAAAGAAGAGCCATTCATTTTATAGTCATGAACAAATTCCCATGAATAGCCACTCACAGCCATAAAGATCAAAGAGTTATAATTCGAGATCAGATTATCTACAATTAGCTTCTTATTATAAGCAAATATGGCATCTACATTTAGACCCTCCATATTAAAATCATGTATCGTATAATATTGCACCACTCTGTGATTCTTGGTATCACAAGAAAGGCTATCCCAAACCGTTGAAAAGTCCAAGTCCTGAGGAAGTCTAGATTGCTCATCTTGAAGAGTTTCCTCCAAAACAAAAGAGAAAAGCTCTTCTTGCGACATATCGTATTCATCCTTTCCATAGACAAAATTCTTCAACACGCCTCCCTTAGAATCAATATAAGAAATCTGCATATCAAAATTATCCCTAGTCATATCCAGACGAAGTTGATTCAGTTGATCCACCCCAAACAACCCAAACAATTCAAACAACCCCCACAACCTCTCTTCCTCATCCGATTTTCGAACGATTTCTTCATTCTCTTCCCTATTCTCTGACTCCTTAATCGAATAGCAAAAACGAACCCGCTTCTCGTTCCCTTTATAGAGGACAGAATCAATCATCAACTCCGTATTCCTAACAGACATAGGACACATG
>JAFZKQ010000020.1 GCA_017553575.1 Paludibacteraceae bacterium | reverse complement strand
TGGATTAAATGAAAAAACAGTTTTAATAAATGGTGATGTGGTAACCGCAGGAGGTGCTCACACAATAGTGCATGAAATAATGCATTTGTTGGCAGATGAGGATACTGTAAAAGCTTTGAGGGAAGGGGACTTAAATGGGGATGAGGCTATTAATGAATATATCTCAAGAGTGGCCACTTCATTATATTTTGATGAGAAAGATGCTAGCTGGAATACAGACATGAATACCGATGGAAATCATGATGGGAAAACTTTATATGGAACAAGGCTAAAGAACGATAAAATTCTTAATCAAATGCAAGAAAATGATGGGAGTTTTATTGTTAAACTATTAGGTTACTATCTTGGAGGAAAGGAAGTTACAAGTTGGGCACCAACGCCAGAGAAAAAGGAATGAAAACAGAACATACAAAAGATAAAAGTGACTCGGAAAACGCCATCCAGATTTGGGACTATAGCTATTCAACTGAGGTGACTTCGAGTCTGTCACATCGGCTAAATTTCTATCCTCTTAACAATTTAAGAACCATATTCTTATTGCTCGCTATTTTCTGCGTGGCGACTGTCAATGCCGCAGAGATTTCGAAGAGTAATGTGAAGAAGAACAAAATCTTTGGGGAGTGGGTCGCCTATGATCTGGAAATGAAGGATAAGGGAACTCTGAGTTCGAATGATTCTCTCATTGAATCTAATATGGGAATAGCTAAAGATCAGTTGGCTACGTTAAGATTTGAGTTCTTGGAAAATGGGGAATACAATAAGTACTATTACTGGGGAAAGCTTTTGATGTTGCAAAAAGGAAAGTTCTATTATGGGGCAAGAGACAAACTATATTTGTATCCAGAAAAACTTTTTTTTTGGAATGATGCAAAACAAGATTTTGTGCTTGCCAATGGATATATAGATTGCCAAGAGATATATGCCAAGAGACTGAAAAGATCTGAACTTAGACTTCTCCTTGAAACCAAGATAGGCGATTGTGAACTGATTCGTTATATATTCTTTCGGAGAAAAGAGTAGGGGAAGTTTCCCCTTCTGTTTTTCGTGCCCTACGGTTTGTTGCGTTGACGATAGACAAGTTCTTCTTGAAAAAGCGCGTGGTTGGTTATTCTTATCTGATTTGTTTGTGTGGATTCTCAATTTTTTTGTTATTTTGCTTGAAGTAAAGAGAGGTGCCTTTTTAAGGAGTCTTTAAAGCAAGGACTCTTGTCACGAATTGAATGAAGGTGTGTAGGCAAATTCTCTTGATTGTTAAATAAATGAGGGTGGAAAGAGCCTTGGTCGCTTGAAAATACATCGACGATTGTTGATGCCCATAGGTGATTCAAGCCCGTATCTTGGAATAAAATAGGGATAAAATGCATAAGAAACGGTATGTAATTATATTTATATGTGTTTGTTTGGGCATACTTCTTTTGCCTAAGCTTAAACAAGTGGAGCGGAAACCAAACTATAGGCCAAGGTATATGGTGGAGACGGGGCGCGTGCATGGCACTATGTATAAGCTTTCCTACGAATCGCCGATAGGAACTTCGGTGACCTCCAGTTTGGACAGTCTGTTCCATGCGTTCGACTTGTCATTGTCTACGTTCAACGATAGTTCCATCATATCGAGGATCAACCGGAATGATACGACGGTTGTGGTGGACGACTTTTTCTCTTCTGTCTTTTCCACGGCTGTGGAGGTCTCTAAAAACACGGATGGTGCGTTTGATATGACCGTTGCCCCGTTGGTCAATGCGTGGGGCTTCGGCTTTAAGAAGAAGGAGAACGTGACGCCGCAGTTGGTGGATTCGCTTTTGCATCATGTGGGTTATGAGAAGGTGAAACTGGAGAATGGACGGCTGATCAAGTCTGACCCTGGAATCATGTTGGATGCCTCTGCGATAGCCAAAGGTTACTCTTGTGACGTGGTTGCCCGCTTTTTGGAAAGCAAGGGAGTTAAGAACTATATGGTCGATATAGGAGGGGAGGTCGTTGTGAAGGGCCAGAATCCTCGTGGCCAGAAGTGGTCTATCGGTATAGAGAAACCGATTGATGATAGTACGATGATACACCAAGAGCTGAAGTGTACCATCTATATGAACGGTTGGGCGGTGGCGACTTCGGGCAATTATCGCCAGTTCTACCATCAAGGCGGCAAAAAGTATTCGCATACGATAAATCCCCATACGGGTTATCCAGTAAGTCATAACTTGTTGAGCGCTACGGTGATTGCTCCCGACTGTAAGACGGCAGATGCCTATGCTACGGCGTTCATGGTTTTAGGATTGGAAGAGAGTCTAATCTTGGTCAACTGCCTGCCGAATTTGGAGGCCTACTTCATTTATGAGAATGAAATGGGGGAGATGTCTGTCCAATATACGGAGGGCTTTGAGAAATATTTCCATAGCGGGGCAGAGAAGGATACCGTCCAATGATTTTCTAATTGATTGATATGCCATCTTTTCGATATATTCTTCTCTTTCTTTTGATTCTTGGCAGTTTCGGGATTGAAACCACTGCTCAGCGGCGGGTGACTTGTGAGAGTTATTCCGTCGAGGACGGTCTGTCCCAAAATTCAGTCTCGGATATGGTGAAAGATAAGGCGGGGTTTGCTTGGTTTGCCACGCACGATGGCTTGTCTCGTTTTGATGGCTTCTCTTTCCGGAACTATAAGGCGAGTTCCAAATTGATTGGGCGAAGTGTCAGTAACCAATTCGAACGGTTGATTGCCGATGAAAAGGGCTTCGTGTGGGTTTTGAACGATATGGGGCAGGTCTTGCGGTTCGACCCTAGACGGGAGACTTTTGAGATAGTTCCTTCCATCACGGAGAATAAGGGCGACAATTATCTAACAGTGGCCCGTATGCAGCAGATGGCAGATGGTTCTATTTGGTTGATCGGTTATTCCAACGGTTGTGTACGCCTCGAAACAGATTCTGCGAATGCGGTTACATCTACTTTCTTTTGTACCCAGCAACAAGAGAAAGCGGGTCACAATGTCCGTTCGGTCTTTATGGATTCGGAGAGGCGGACGTGGATTATGACGGACAATGGCGTGGCTTGTGTGCAGTCGGGTTCGGATGAACCGACCGGTTATTACCTTCTCTCTTCCGATACGGTTCCCACCTCCCTCTTCTCCATGGCGGAGTTGGGCGACGAACTGGTCGTTTCGGCCTCGGAGGGACTTCTCTATCGCTATGATAAGAATCGTCGTAGATTCTCCCAGTATGAACTTGGTAAGAAACTTGATTTAAACAACGTCATCTCGTTGTCGAATACCTCTTGCTTTGTAACCTCTTTGTCCTCAGGATTCTTTGTCGTGGATTTTCAAAAGAATGAGCGGCGGGAGTTCTCTTCTGTCGCAGGACGGACTCTTTCGGGGGTCTCTTCTTCATGGAAGGATGCTTATGGCAATGTTTGGTTTAAGGCGGATGGTTACGTGGGCTTCTTCTGTTGGAATACGAAGAAAGAAAGTTGTCGTTATTATCCTTTTTTCTACCAAGGAAATCTCTTCACGGATAAGTTTTCGGGGGCGGCTTCCTTCTTCTCTTTTTTGGACGATCGGGAACGACTTTGGATGTTGCCGTCGCCTGCGGCTTCGTCGTGGGAGGATGGGGGAGAACAGCCCTATTTTAAGGACGATCATTCCGGACGGCAGTTGTATCCGAAGGTGGTCTATAGCTCCTTTGTGGATACGATGGGTGTGATGTGGCTCGCTCCCTCCAATCGTGGACTGACGAAATGTGTGATTTCAGACTCCTATTTTTCTTTCTCTCAATGCGAAAACTCTTCGGACTATTCGGAGACGAACGATGTGCTGGCCTTGATGGAGGATGGCGCAGGGCAGTTGTGGATCTCTACGCAGGACGGCAGTGTGCGTCTTTATGCGGCTGATTCCACCTTCTTGGGTTTCCTTTCCAAGGAGGGTGTCGTTACGAAAGGAAAATCATTTTTCGATAAGGTCTATTCGCTTTATCAGGACCGTTCAGGAAAGATTTGGTTGGGCTCGGAACATTGCGTTTACCGCTTGTCTCCTGTCGGGAAAAACTTTTTTGTCCGACGATATCCTTTGACGTTAGGCGGGGTTGTCCGGAATGGGTATCCCGTTTTGGATATATTGGAAGATAGCCATCTCCGAATATGGTTGGCAACGAAGGACGGCGGATTGATGATGATAGAAGATCCCAATGCGTCGGAGGTCTCGATCGTTGATAAGGATAATAGGATGAAGGGCAATTATCCGCCAAGTGTCTTGCTGACCCGTTGCTTGTTGGAGGATACGTATGGAAACATTTGGTTGGGGTCCAACGAGGGAATCACGGTCTTCTCCAACGAATTTGAGAAGCCGGAGGATATTAAGTTCTTCTTCTATAATTCGGAAAACACCAATTTGGACAACAGCTGCGTCTATGATATCTATCAGGATTCGGAGGGAATCATGTGGTTCGCCTCCTTTGGCGGAGGTCTGTTCCAAAACCGCTCGGCGTTCTATTTGGGCGATACCCCTGATTTTGTCTCTTATAGCAAGGAAAACAATCAATTCCCATCCGATTTGCTTTTGGGAATCCAGGAGGCGGAAGACGGTAGCCTTTGGGTGGCGGCCGAGGATATGATTGTTAAATTTGACAAGAAGAAGCATTATGCGGAGCCTTTTGGGAAGATAAGGGGTGTGGACAATGTGGCTTTCTCGGAACGGGCTATTTTGCGGTTGAAGTCGGGTAGGATGTTGGCAGGTTCGAGCACGGGCTTCTATTCTTTTGCCCCTAAAAAAATGGACATGCCTCTTTTCGTTCCCCACATAGTCTTTTCCCGTTTTATGTTGTCCAACAAGGAGGTCCTTGTCGGAATGGAGCATGGTCCATTGCCCCAAACGGTGAACGACGTCGACAGGGTGGTGCTGAATAGTGACCAAAACGATTTCTCTATAGAGTATGCGGCTCTTGACTATCGAAACTCCTCGTTCATCCAATACGCTTATAAGTTGGACAACTTTGAGGAGGAGTGGAATTTCGTGGGAGAGAAGCGGGTCGCATCCTACACCAATTTGCCGAAGGGCGAGTATCTCTTCCGTGTACGTTCGACGAATAGTGAGGGCTTATGGCTTGACAATGACAAGGAGTTGAAGGTGGTGATCCTCCCCTCATTTTGGGAGACAGGTTGGGCTGTTGCTCTTTATGTCTTGTTGGCCATCCTTTTGCTTGGCCTTGTCTTCTGGGTGCTCTTCTCTTTCTATCGTCTGCGTTCGCGCATGGCGTTGGATAGGGAGATGTCTGCCATGAAATTGCAGTTCTTTACGGATATCTCGCATGAGTTGCGTACGCCGCTCACGCTGATAGCCGCTCCGTTGGACAATGTCTTGGAGAACGGCCAGTTGGAGAAGAAGGATAAGGAGCAGTTGGAGGTGGTTCGGACCAATGCCAATCGAATGTTGCGCCTGATGAACCAGATTTTGGATTTCCGTAAGATTCAGAACAATAAGATGCGTCTGCGTGTGGAGCGGACCCGCTTGGGCGAGTTCGTCGCTTCTTGTAGTTCCAACTTCTTGAAATTGGCAGAGAATCGGGAAATCAAATTCTCCATTACGGATACGACAGGAGGCGCCACCTATTGGGTGGATCGGGACAAGATTGACACGGTGATTTTTAATCTCCTCTCCAATTCGTTCAAGTTTACGCCTTCGGGCAAGTCGGTCTCCGTCTCGATTTCCATTGATAATGGAGATTGCCTTATTCGGGTGAAGGATGAAGGTTGCGGTATGCCAAAGAATAAGATTCCGATCATTTTCGACCGTTTCACCACCTTACAGGCCTATTCTTTGACGAAACAGGCGGGAACGGGTATAGGGCTCTCTTTGGTAAAGGAGATCCTTGACCTGCATAAAGCTTCCATAACTGTGGATAGTGAGTTGAATGTCGGCTCTTCGTTTGAGGTGAGGATAAAACCAGGAACGGAGCATTTCGATGAACATGCCGACATCATTATTTGTGATGACGAGTCGCCTGCCAATCTCCCAGCCGAGCGGACGGACGAGGCGCCGCTCCCTTCCCAATTGACGCTGTTGGTGGTTGAGGACAATGAGCAGTTGCGTGAGTTCTTGGTATCCGTCCTTTCTAAACGCTTCCGAGTCATAGAGGCTCCTAACGGAAAGGTGGGCTTGGAAACGGCAGTCCGCGAGATGCCTGATTTTGTCCTTACGGATATTATGATGCCGGAAATGGATGGTGTGGAGATGACCCGTGCGATTCGTGAAAATGCGAAGGTCTCCCATATCCCTGTCGTTCTGCTCACGGCCAAGACGGATATGCAGAGCAAGCTGGAGTGTCTGCGCATCGGGGCGAACGACTATATCACGAAGCCGTTCAGCATGGTCTATTTGGAGACGAGGATCGACAATATCCTTTCCGAACGGCAGAAGTGGCAGGAGCGTTATCGAAATGAGTTGATGCAGTCCATGTCGGGTGGCACTCCGATAGAACGTTTGGAGCCCGTCGGTGGGCAGGATGAGGAGACCTCTCCGATTATGGAGAAGGCGCATAGTGTCGACGATGCCTTTATGAAGCAGGTAGTTGCCTTTATCGAGGAGAATTTGGACAATGCCCAGCTCTCCGTGGAGGATATTCAGGATGCCTTGAAGGTGAGTCGCTGGCATCTGCTTTCAAAGATAAAATCGTTGGTGGGCATGACGCCGAACGAGTTGATACGGGAGACGAGGCTCTCAGCTGCAGCCAGGTTCATTCGTTCCGGACAGTACTCCATGACGCAGATAACCTATATGATAGGCATGACGGATTCCCGTTATTTCAGCCGTTGTTTCAAGCAAAAGTTTGGTGTTACGCCTACGGAATATAAGGATTCGCAGAACCTAGATTAGGAAGATTTTTGTCCCAAAACAATGCAATGTAGGAAAAACAAATTATAAATCCAATATTAAAATCGTTTGGGGAAAAGTTTTTTTGACCTATCTTTGAAGTGTAAAGGAAACGATAATAAACGTATTGTCGCATCGTTAAATTGATTGTTAAACTTAACATCTAAAACATTCTCGGGTTGAACTGGTTCTCAATGGCGGGCCACACCTTCGGGTTGTCTTCGGGCACGGTGGATTACAAAGAGTTCTAAAAGCCCAAATCCTTATTTATAGGAGTTTAATTTAATCTCGGTGCGACATCTTTATAGTAGGGGGACTTGTTCCCCCTTTTTTGTTTGTGGGTGTGGCAGCCGATGAAAACAGCTATATTGTCGGCATAAAATAGCCCTCTTTAAAACTCTTTCGGTAATAGGCAGAACCTGGCACCCATTGCCGAAACACATCCGTTTGAATGCGGGTGCAAAGTTAGTGAAATGTTGTGCATGTGCACGGAAAATCGTCATTTATTATGCCCAATTCTGTTTGTGTCGGGGTGGGCAATCCACTTTGTTTTCTCGCTTAAATGAAAGATTACTAATCTTGTGTGCCATAATCAATGAGACGATGTGCACATCGTCTCTTCGGACGGCGTTAATGCTGATTTTGAATTTTGTAACCCAGCACAATATATTCCTATCTTACCCTCTTCCTTGTCAATTTGCACGCCCTGCACAGTATCTGACAAATTTCGGCGATGGTGCCTCTTGCCCTTTCTATGGGGTGATTGGCCTATTTTAAAATTTCCTCATTGTCTCTCCCCATTGAACCTATACGTTAGGTCTTCCTTGCTTCCGTCCGAGTTGATTCGGTATAGGCGTTGGTTGGTTGTCTTTGATTTCAAGCTTCCGAGGCTCTCCTTATAGCCTCCAATCTTGATGAATTGGAATTGGACAAGGTCTATGCCTTCCGAAAAAGCCTCTTTGCCGGAGTACCAGCCTACTTTCAGTTGGGGATGGGTCTCGTGAAGGTATTTTGCTAAGAGCTCCACACTTTTGGGGTCGTTGTCTCCTCCCATGAAGCATACGCAGGTGATGTCATCCCCGTATTTGTTGATTAGGCTCTCTAACGCCTCTTCGTTTAGTTCGGAGCCGATATCCTCTAATAGCCATGGACTGTGGCACCCGTGGCATCGGTTGGGACAGTTGGATAGATTGATGGCTAAAGTCACTTCGTCTGGAATTTCTCCAAAAACAATATCGTAGTCGGCGTATTTTAGCATGATTCCTGTTTTATGAAAAACCGACCGCAAAAACACTCTTTTGCGGTCGGCCCCTTGTTATAATCGTTTTGATTTTTTAAGCACTAATCTCCGCTTTCTCGTAGTAACGTCTTGCAGCCTCTTCTTTTCTTGCGGCAGAGAAGTTGCTGATTCTCTTCATGTATCCAATGATACGTGTGAGATAGTCGACGTTCTTGCTGTGGCAGTTTGGACACTCTTTCAAATAGCGCTTGTCGATGTGGCCACAATCGTTGCAGATTGTATTTGGAATGTTGAATGTGAAGTAGTTACAACCTTCCTTAGCGGCAATGCGCAAAATTTGTCGATATTGGGCTTGGCTCAAATGCTCTTCCAAATTGAGGTGGAGCGCAGAACCTCCCGTCAAATGCTCGATGTAGCGTCTTCCGTGCAACTTGATCTTGTCGATAGCATTGAGGGACGAATCCTCAACAACGTAGAAGTAGCTGTTGTAGCAGTCGCGTGGAACTTTGTAACCGTCTTCACGGTCCCATTTCGCATGTTTCACACCTACGTTCTCGGCTGGAATCATTTCGCAGTTGAATAACGTATCCTTAGTCCGATACTTCATGTTGTATTTCTCTACGACACCAAGGACATTTTGAACGAATGCCTCATATTTAGGGTTGTCGTTGATCTCGATGCCCAAGAATTCGGCAGCCTCAACGAGACCGTTCACGCCGATGGTGAGATATTGACGGCCGATGTTGATGTAGCCTGCGTCGAATAGAGGCAACATGCCTTTGTTGTATAACATCTTCAGGTTCTCGTTATATCCCAACTGAACTTTGTGCGTGAATTCGACAATGTCTTCCAAGTAGTTGAGATAGTTCAAGCCGATCTTGTGTGCGTATTGGATGCAACGGTTCAAGTTGATGGTGAGCACGCTCTTAGATCCCGTAGAGACACCACCAGCACCTAGCGTGTAGCTGAATCCGTTGTCTTGGATTTCGTTACGCAAGCGGCAGCAGCTGGATAGTGAGTCTGCGTTGTCGCTCATGTAGGTGAAGAAGGAGTGGCCTTCCGCATACATTTCTGCTGTCAAATCGCCATATTCCTTGTCTTTTACGTCGCCATTCTCGGATAGGAGGGCCATCGTCTCAACAGGGAAGGTGAGGACGGTCTTCGTACGCTCTGCGTTGAACCATTTCATGAAACGTTTTTGAAGCCAGTTGAGCGAGTCCCAATTAGGACGGCTACCGTCAGGGAAGCGGAATTCGCCGAACAAGCTTTCGAAATAGAACTTGTCGTAGTAGGCAATGTTCCAGAATACGGCCTGGAAGTTTCTTGCTCCCGTTGGTTGGTTGATGGAGTAGACGATTTGTTCGAAGTAATCGCAAATCATCTTGTCCAATGAACGTTGACGAACGGAGAGGTCAACCACCTTATTTGGGTCTTTGTAATAGTCTTCACCATATTCGAGTCCGATGAAGTAGTTCATGTACATCAAGAACTCAGGTGTAGCGCATGCACCGCTCAACATACTAGAGACCATGAACACCATGTTGACGAACCCACCGCAGAATGATTTGAGGTTCGTTGGAGCCTTGGAGTTGCCACCGATGGATTGCGTTCCACCGAGTAGCCATGGGTACATAGTGATGCTGGCGCAGTAGTTAGCCAAACTTGTCTCATCGTTCTTATAGATGAAGTGTTGGTTGAGCAAGCGGATGTAGCGGTCGGAGAATTCTTTTCCGTACATATCTTTCAGACGCTCGGTGAGCAATCTTCTGTTAAGACGGATGAAGTTCTGCTTTGGCAACTCGCCGATGAGGGTTGCGATGTTCTTCTGCTCAACGTTGGCGTTGGCGTCGAATTTGCTACCTGTAGCCGCATTCTCTGCATTACAATAGTCTATAAGGAAGGCAAGCTTGTCTCTTTCGTCACGGTCTTCTGAGTGTTGTTGACGATAGAGAATGTATAATTTAGCGACAGCAAAATACTTTTCGTTCATTAGAGCGACCTCCACCTGGTTTTGGATCTCCTCCACGCTCATGTTGTTGGCGATGCGAAGTCCGCTAAGGATAGAAGTCAACTCGTCTTCCGAAGCAAAACTACCTGCAGCAAGGAAAGCCTTGCGTATGGCATTTTTTATCTTTTCGATGGAAAAAGGTTCTTTTTTTCCATTTCTTTTGATGATTTGTATTTCTGCGCTTGTCATTTTATGTTGTTTTTATTTTTTTTTTTCAATCTCTCTGTCAGTTGCCGTTTGGTGATGAGTCGCCGTCGTATTTTTTTTCGAAACAAATGCATCCCTTTGGGGAATAGTGTTAAGCTTGGTTTCTATTAAATAGAGTTGTATATCTCTTTCTCTCGGCTCTCAGGGCATAGCCCTCTTTCAGACTTGTGATTGCAAAATTACTCGTTCTTTTCTTAAAAACAAGAGTCAGAAAAATAAAAGAGCCTTAAAGTTTTCAACAATGCTTAAATATTGATTATTAATGTGTTAAGTACTTATCAACAATCTTGTTTTGTATCGTCTGTTGTTTTGTTTATTGTTTTGTGTTGATATCTTTATTTTTATAAGCATACGCAAACATTAACTCTTTCGGAGTTTGGTGGATTTTGATTTTGGAAATGTCTATCAGAATGATTGTTTTATGTGAGATTGTTGTGTGTGCTTATTTTTTGGATTTCGTTCCTACGGCCTCGTGGGGGAGGGTGAAGGAGGCTTTCGAGTCTTCGGTAGGGATCTCCAGTTGGGTGTTTTTTTTCTCGGGTTTCATCATTGCGACACCCAAATCAGTTTTGAGCGTTGTAGGCCTTGGTGAAAAACTCGTTTCCTTAGCCTGGAAGCCTTCGTATCATACCCGTATTAGGAGTGGCTTTCAGCCACATGATCGACTGTCACAACCACCGGGCACGATGTACCCGGTTACTAATAGGGTTGGCTTTCAGCCAAAAGGAATATCAAAAAGAGGGCTATTCCCAACACTATGGCTGTTTTCATCGGTTGCGCCACCCGCACCACCGTGAAGAATTTGTAAACGACTGATTGTCAGTATGCGCCATTGTATGGCAAAAAAAGTGATGAACTTAGGAGTAGAGGGCTCTCTTGTGCCGACTCAGAGCCGCACACAACAAATTTCTTGAGAAGATAGGTAGGGTACAAAAACAAAAAAAAGCCCAGACAAGATGCCTGGGCTTAGTTGCATATTAAGAATTAGCAGTTCTCTGCGAAGTACTTAATAGTTCTAACCATTTGAGAAGTGTAAGAGTTCTCGTTGTCATACCAAGAAACAACTTGTACTTGATAAGTATCGTCGTCGATCTTAGACACCATTGTTTGAGTTGCATCGAACAATGAACCGAACTTCATACCGATGATATCAGAAGAAACGATCTCATCCTCAGTATATCCGTAAGACTCAGTTTGAGCAGCCTTCATAGCAGCGTTGATGCCTTCCTTAGTGATGTCCTTACCCTTAACAACAGCGATCAAGATAGTAGTTGAACCTGTAGGAGTAGGGATACGTTGTGCAGAACCGATCAACTTACCGTTCAACTCAGGGATAACCAAACCGATAGCCTTAGCAGCACCAGTTGAGTTAGGAACGATGTTTTGAGCACCTGCACGAGAACGACGAAGATCGCCCTTACGTTGAGGACCATCAAGAATCATTTGGTCACCAGTGTAAGCGTGGATTGTAGACATGATACCTGATTGGATTGGAGCGAACTTGTTCAAAGCTGCTGCCATAGGAGCCAAACAGTTAGTAGTACAAGAAGCTGCAGAAATGATGTTATCGTTCTTCGTCAAAGTCTTGTGGTTAACGTTGAATACGATAGTAGGAAGGTCGTTTCCTGCAGGAGCAGAGATAACAACTTTCTTTGCACCAGCGTTGATGTGAGCTTGTGCCTTATCCTTTGAAGTATAGAAACCTGTGCACTCCAATACAACGTCTACGTTGTACTTAGCCCAAGGGCAGTTGTTAGCGTCAGCCTCCTTAGAGATCTTGATTTCCTTTCCGTCAACGATGATAGAATCCTCTGTAGACTCTACAGTGTGCTTTCCTTCACCGAACTTGCCAGCGAAACCACCTTGTGCAGTATCATACTTCAAAAGGTGAGCCAACATCTTAGGGCTTGTCAAGTCGTTGATTGCAACTACTTCATAACCATCTGCCTCAAACATTTGACGGAATGCAAGACGACCAATGCGTCCGAAACCATTAATAGCAACTTTTACCATTTTTAAAATTATTATTTATGTTAAACAAATAAATTGTTCTTTTCTCTCTGCAAAATTAGTCAAACTATAAGATATACCCAAAATATCATATCTTAAATTTTGTCGTTAAATGTGAATCTTTGAAGATTATGCGTTTGTGCTCTCCTGAACTTGTCCGTCCATCACCTCTCCAAAGGAGTCGCATCCGCATGACGACGATTTACAGCTTGAGTAGGCTGCCGCTATCATAACGAGGGCGATTGCTATTTTTATATATCTTACCATAGTTTTTCCCTAAATTATGCGTTTACTTCAGTCTGTTGGTTGTTCTGTTGAGCATCTCCATATCCGGGACAAGTCTTAGACTTGCATGATCCCATTAGCGCCATCAAAGCGGCTGCTGCGATAATCAATTTAATAGCTTTCATTTCTTTCAATGTTTTATATTATTACTAGATTGTTGCTTTTTTGATTCAATACTCTGCAAATTTACCTTTTTGTATTAAAAAATCAAATCTGATTTGCCTTTTTTTGCCTTAAATTGAAAAAGTTGGGTTTGACCCAATGCAGGGACCTGAGCGCCAAGCATAGCATAAGCGGTATGCAGCATGGGTTGAATCGTTGCACTGTCCATCCTAAAAGAAGGGTGACGCAGATTAGCCCTAGGTTCAGCAGGTGGAACTTCCTTTTCCATTCTTCTCCTTTTTTGCTGATGAGACTGAACGCAAAGATGAGTTGCAATGGATTAATCCATAATAGATTGAAGTTCGGGAACGTGCAGGGGTGCTCCGAAAAGAAGGAGAGCAGGAATATGGCAAAACCGACCAGTCCGGCTACACCGAAGAGTAGGGCGTCAAACCATTTGTCCCCCTTCCCCCACGTGCTGTAAAAGAATGTGTGGATCAGGATAAGGAAGAGTAGTATCCAGCTGGCAACTATTGGAGGAATGCAGCTGGCAAAGTCCTTCTCCTCCTCTTGGTTGATGGGTGTGTAGATGATCTCTTTGCTTTTTACGAAGGCTTCTCCGTTGGCTTTTGTGCTTTTGTCGAAACTGTTCATCAATTCGACAGGGAGGAATAGGATGTCCTTTCCCGTTACTACCTCGTCTGTCGGACTTCCCATGCAGAGGTCGATGCCCAACGTGTACCATTTCATGTCTTTCAGCAACTCGTGGATGATCTCCCGATAGGTGCGTTGGTTGGTCGACTCCGGATAGTTTATTTCGCTATCCATCGATTCCTCGATGAGGACTCTTGGGCGCGTGGCGCAGTTGTCGAAGAAGAAGTTGTACCGATAGTAGCGGTTCTCCGGCTTGGCGTTTTCGTAAAGGGCATTGAGGATCTTCACTTTCTCCGCGTCCGTCAGGTTCAGCTCTTGTTCGTAGAGGTAGGCGTTCTTGTGCGCGGCTTCGCGTTTGCTCCGTTGGTAGGTGCCGACGCCTAACATGTAGTCAGTTTCCCCCTTTACGAATTTGTAGATGAATTTACCCAACTCGTCGAACGAGAAGATGCCGTAGTTGAAAACGATGTCTATCCCTAACACTGGGTCTTGTACCCGTACTGCGGTGTGTCCCCATGCCGTGTAGATTTGGCTGTTTGAGGGTTCGCAAGTGAGCAGGCTAATGGTTAAACGGGGCGTGTTCTGGATGTCTCCGGAAAGAAGCCTGTTCAGTTCGTAGTTTGCTGGGCTGGTGGTTTGGCCCTCCTTTCCGACTTGAGCTTCTTCTTGTGCGTTCGCTCCTAAGAGGGAGAGTAGGGTAAAGAGTAGTATCGTTAGGTATTTCATGATGATTCTTTCCTAAAAAAGAAATCCAAAGCCTATGCTCTGGATTCCATCGGGTTATAATTTTTTTTAGGTTGTTTACTTGATTATAATTCTTTTCAGTACGTTGCCGACTTTTACAATATAAAAACCGTTTCGTAAATTAAGGTCGAAACTCTCCTTCTCATTTTTGGTCGAGCCTTGGTAGACCCTTTCGCCCAACATGTTCATGATGACGATTTCCGATCCTATAGGAGCTCCGGTTACATATAGTATATTGTCTGCCATACTGACGGAGACTGTCAAACTTTTTGTTTGGTCAGTCTGCTCTTGCGCCATCACATTGCCTAAGCAAAGTGACATTGACATAAGTATGGTTGCTAATATATGCTTCATATACATCCTCTTTATAAGACTTGTCTGACAAAAGTACTTTTTTTTTTGACCTTAACAAAATAAAATTGCATTTTTTGTGTTGTCTTTTTTCTTCTTTTGATTTTTGTAAAGAATTGACCTGTTATCACTATCTATTTTAGTGATTTGGCGAGATAAAATAGTCGTTTGTGGCTATTTCTTCCCATTCTGCCTGATTCTAATTTTGTGCAAAACAAAGATAGAGAAACTTACTAAAAATTAGGCAAGATGAAAATTGGAATTTTTTATGGAAGCAGTACGGGGGTGACGGAGGATATCGCCAATCGTATTGCGGAGAAATTGAAGGTGGATGCCTCAGATGTGCATAACGTATACAATGCGGACAAGTCGATGATTGAGGCCTATGATGTCTTGTTGTTGGGCAGTTCGACATGGGGTTGCGGTGACCTTCAGGATGATTGGTACGATGGTGTCAAGAAGTTTAAGGAGGCTAACCTGTCGGGAAAGAAAATTGCCTTCTTCGGCTTGGGCGACAGTTGCTCGTTCAGTGGCACTTTTTGTGATGCCATGGGCCTGATCAAGCAAGATTTGCAGGACTCTGGCGCTGAATTTATAGGCGAAACTTCGGTAGACGGCTATTCGTTTGACGCTTCTGTTTCGGTGGAGGGCGATAAATTCGTGGGCTTGCCACTCGATGAGGTGAACGAGTCGTTTAAGACGGATGAGAGAATAGCCAATTGGGTTTCATCGTTGAATTTATAATTTCTGGCGGTTTTTAGGAATCGCCGATTAATAACAGTGGGTTGAGATTCTTTCCGGGCTGTTGCGTCTTGGGTGTTTGGGATGATTTTCGGTTGAGTTGCTTGGGTAAGAACGCGATGGTTTCGGATTCAATTTGAACCCACCTTATAAAGAGAACTTTTATGACGAAAGGGAAAACGGCATTGCCAAGTGAATTCATGGTTTTGTCCAATCACATTTACGAATATAAGAAGGGGGTACGTAACCTAGTGCTTTACACGTTGGACAATCGATATAAGGAGATGGTCTGCGAACGGTTGGAGAGCCAGAAGATTGATTATCTGGTGCAGCCGGTCAACGACAAGAATGTCAACGTTTATTTTGGTGAGCCAGTCTGTTTGGCGGCGATACGAACCTTCATTCATCGTCCTTTGAATCAACTCACGCCGGAAGAGGATTTTATGCTTGGTGCTTTGTTGGGCTATGATATTTGCAAGCAGTGTTCTCGTTTCTGTGAGAAGAAAAATAGGATGAATGCGTGATGACTATTCTTTCCTTTAAAATATGAAATTCTCATTTGGATAGACTTGACTCATGACCATTATACCACTTTTGGACTTGCAAAACAAAAAAGGCAGACCGTGATAGAAGATCTGCCTTTTTTCATGCTTGCATTTTGTTTGTCACCTGAATCGAAGTTTTGCGATTCTTAGAATAGGCTTTATTGTTGGAATGTCAAATTGGAGGAAATCCTTTTCGTTGTTGGTTAAAATGCAATTGCACTTTACCTTCTTGCTTAGGAGGTAATGAATATTATCCTCTAAATCCTTGCATTTCTTGTCAAGTCCGTTAAGGATTTCCTCATCGGTCAAGTTTACGATGGTAAACTTTGGCAACAGTTTGTTTAACATATCGACAACACATTCACTTGTATAAGCCTTCCTTCGTGAAGTGGCTGTTTGTAGCCTTGTTATCGTCTGGACGATAGCGAGCGAAGAGGTGAAAAGAACTTCCTTTCTCCTCTTCTTGAATATGTAATTCAATGTTTCGCAATCCGCAACGATACCATTGCAGTAGTTGATAAGTATGTTCGTATCAACGTATATGCGTTGGTATGCGTTTTTATCCATTTATTATTAGTTTGTCGAACTTTTTGATTTCACTTTTTGTTAGCACATCAAGATTCTCATTGATAAAGTCTTGGATGATTGGCAAAAGAACATCCTCCTTTGTTATTCCTGTTTTTTTGAGAATAAGGTCAAACAAATCCATTTTTTGCCGTAGTATCTCGTTGTATTCTTTTTTTGTCAATTTTGCCATATCGTATTATTTTTAATTGTCCCACGCAAATATAAATTAAAATTTGGGAAAAAGCCATCATGTCCCCACGAAAACCCCGCCTTCCCAATTATCCATGAAGGGTCTACCTGTGTTGTTGCCGTCTGGCTTCAATCTTGAGCGCCATTGAAAGAGGCAAGGTGGTGTGGGCGGAAATGATTCCTTTAAGCATCTTCCAACTTCTCTTTTAGGCGATTATACTCTTCCAGTAAATTCCATAAACCATCTTCGCTGAGCACCCCACGTTTCAGCTTGGGTGGCAGTATCCCCGCCTCGTCGGCTTCGAAGTCGGTCCGCCAATCGGTGTTGTAATAGGTTTCCAATTCGGCAATGGTCTCTTGTAGGGCGTGGAAGTTGTCAATCGCCTGTCCCAATTGTTGGATTACCTCGTTGCTTTTGTCGAAAAGGCTCTCCATTTGTTTGATACGTTCTTTCTGTGTCATGATTGCTACTCGTTTGTACGCAAAGATACAATTTCTTTTGGACTGGCGTATTGAGGGTGTTTAAAAGCCCTATGGGGAGAATCCCGCCTCTCCCTGAGTCCTTTCACTCTTTGTCAAGGGTCAGTCGAAGCGTGTACGTACTTCCTGACCTGTCCCATGCTTTCTTAGCGTATTTTGCCGGATCTATGGTATCTGTGCCTGCCAAGATATAACTGATTCGATCCCAAAGAGGAGAAATGTCGTATACCTCAGGCGTGTCTTTTTTGGTGGGGAAATACATGTTGACCAATCCAGCGAAATATTCGAACGTGTCAGATTTGTATGGATTGATTCTCAGGATGGAGTCGGAGTCGGAGAGTCTGATGCTCTCGTAGTCATCTCCGTGGTCGTAAGTCGGAAACACATCCTCTGGACATTGAGCTTGTTCGAGATAAGCGACCGTGATGGTGCTGTCTGTTTGATTGTCTATGATGAATTTAAAATCACCGAAAATATCGCAAGCGGTAAGGAATGCTACCATTAATACCGATAATGTAATTTTTCTCATTTTATATGCGGATATTGTTTTGCAAAAATATAAAAATATTGATGAAGTTGTTTATCTTTGGATTGGGAAATGTTTCGAGTCGCCCGACGGAAATTTTATTTGATTTGTCAATTTGATAGGGACCAAAGAATGTTGTATGTTTGCATAAACTTGTTTGAATTTAAAAAGGAAACGGTAATTATTTGTAAATTAGTGGTTTGTATGCATAGTAGGCGCAATATATATTGGATAACTATTTTGATTCTGATTCTATCCTTAATTTCCATGGGCTCGATCTCTGCTCAGAAACATCGGGATCGATGGAAATTTGAGGATTATTTCCCTGAAAATTATTTCTATCCAGAGGAAGACACTAGAAAGAATGATAAAGTTGGAGAGATGATTTTCTATATGCGTTTAGCCGACATTGCGCCTTTGAAAAATATCATTCCACAAAAAGGTGAAACTATTCTTCGCCTGAATTTTTTCCCGGAATTTGCGCACCCGCTGTTTGTCGAGGTTCGACAAGTGGACAATCAATCTATACAATTGACTTGGAAGAAAGGGAAGGCGATAAGAGGATATGTTGAACATGCTACGTTCACGGCTCTGACCGATACGGGTTGGGTGGATGAGACTGAAAGAAAATACTATGGAAATGATTGGAAAAAAGGTGTTTGTGACGTGGGTTCCCGTTCTTTGACCCTGTCTGAATGGCAACAGATGTCTGAAATCTTGGAGGAAATCGATTTTCTGAATTATCCACATTGCATTAACTGCAGTGAGTCCGAACTTCCTTATATGTTGGAATATAAAAAAGGAAGGAAGAGCGTATCCTATTACACGGAGTGTCCCAACGAAAAGAAAGAAAACAGATTGGTCAAACTGTTGGTTTCTCTTGTCGATACTACTTATGTGGATATGTCAATTTATTCGAGTGGTAAGGATGTGGTTGCTCCTGCCTATCCAGGAGGGAAAGACGAATGTGAGGATTTCCTTAGAAATGCGATACAATATCCTGCAAGTGCTATACGAGATTTGAAGGAATATGATGCTCGTGTGTGTTTTATTGTGGAAAAAAATGGAACCATAGGTATGGTGGTAAAAGATTCTTATTCTGGGAAAGATGGTTATGGCTTTGTTGATGAACTCATAAGGGTTGTGAAAACTATGCCTAAATGGGAGCCCGCTACAAAAAACGGGGAAAAGGTCCGTTGCCACAAGACACTTTGCTATAATTATGTCTTGCCGAAAGAAATCCGTCCTCAGTATGGACATCCCATCTTAGATACCGAACGTGATACGAGTTGTTGGAAGGCTATAGAAACTTGCTATCGAGACTTGTTGTGTGACTCGTTTAATGCAGAGAACAACTTAAGTATGGGGTTGAATTATTATCAGGAATATCTCTTAGAAAATAAGTCGACAGAGCCTCCTACTTATTTTGATTCTCTTATTTATGAGGGTCATTGGGAGTACTATTTTGATCGTACTCCAGTGGTCTCCCATCCAGGCGATAGTGCTCTGAAATATTTCTACAAGGTGATGGACTTGAATCCTAAGGTAGATATGCTTACACGCATTTATATGCCTGTGTTGCAATTGGAACAGCAACTTCATAGGGGTCACAATCCGTTGGTTGAACTGCCGTTCGACACAGTGGAGGGAGTCCATCTTCCCTATTCCTATCTCATTGATTGGCTTAAAAATGGACAATTGGATGCGGCGAAGGACTATTATGGCGCAGCTGAGGATTCATACTATTGGGTTGGCTTTTATTCTAATATGATGACGGGGATGAAGGAACCAGTCATCTATAACGATTCCTTGCAAGAGGATGAAGCCATTTTCCGCTTCTCCATTTTTCCCTCTTTCCATGCATCGGTGGCTTTTCGTGTGACAAAAAGCAAGAAGTCGATGATGCTCCATTGGAAAATACTCAGACGGAATTATGATCCCCTCAAAAATGCGTTTTTTTATACCTTCAAAAAAGAGGGACATAAACGAATCTCTTCCGCTAAGTATGAATGTCTCTTGCAATATATCGAGAATGTACATCTTGATGAGCTTCCACGAATAAATCATGTGATAATGTGCGATGGGGCAGAGTGGGTGATTGAGCGAAAGACTAACAAGGGTTTCAAAGCTCATCTTACCAATCAGCCAGGGGATGATATTAAGCAGCTTTACCGTTTTCTTGTCAAACTTACCGACAAGAAATTGTCTTATATTAACGAATATTAGGGGCTAAGGTGCATTCGATTTTGT